>JAFYTG010000168.1 GCA_017558945.1 Clostridia bacterium | reverse complement strand
ACGGTAAGTACATATTACAGCATTTTTTTAAAAAAATCAATACAAGGAGAGAAAAAAATGAAATTACGAGACAAATTCTGGCTTTGGGGTCATCCCGAGGGACGCTACAATCACGAATACGGCAACGAAAAGGAATCCCGTATGACACCTATGGAGGCTTGTCTTTACCTCGGTATAAGCAACACGTTTATGGTACCCGTAGGACGCAAGGTTGACAGACGTCAGTACAATAAGTCCTTTAAGACTCTCAAGGGAGTTGGATGGGAATGCTACAAGGCAGGAGAAAACCCTGAGATTGTCGAGCCTCTTATTGCCGAGGCGGCAGACTTTGATAACATCAATTGCGTTGTTTTTGACGATTTTGTAAGAGAAGGTAAGTTCCGCAACATTCCCGTTGAAAACCTTTGGAAAATACACGAAAGACTTCAAAAAAACGACATCCGTCCTCTTGATATGTGGATGGTGCTTTATACCTTCGAGTTTGGCATCAAGCCCGAGCAGGATACCGACTTTATGAAGTATATCGAGCCCTTTGACGGTATCACTATGTGGACCTGGAAGGAAAGTGACGTGCATCTTATCCCCGAGAAGTTTGAAATTCTCAAGAAGATGGCACCCGGTAAGAAGATTATGTTCGGTTGCTATCTTTATAACTTCGGAGAGCAGAAGGAGGCAACGGGAGAAAAGGTTAAGTGGCAGCTTGATTGGTACCTTGAAAAAATCCGTGCAGGTGAGGCTGACGGTGTTATACTTCATACCAACACAATGGCAGACCTTGACTATGAGGCGTATGATGCCGCTTGTGAGTGGATGGAGCTTCACGGTGACGAGGAAATATAACAGTCCCGATTATCCATATTTCCTGTTAAATTATTCATTCTGTTTAAGTCTTTTTTGTGATATGATGTAAAAAAATATATATTTGGAGTCGATATTATGGATGCAAAAGCTATTGACGCTCTTATTGAGAGCATGAGTATAGACGAGCTTATCGGTCAGCTTCTCATTTATTGTTATTCACCTAAATGGACTGATGAGGAATTTACAAAGCTTGTAAGAAGAACAAAGCCGGGAGGACTTTTCTTCAACAGTGCAACTCCCGAAATGATTAAGAGATTTGTCGATATTGCAAACAGAGAGGAAAGGGTTCCCGTTATTGTTTCCGCTGACGTTGAAAACGGACCCGGTTGTGCAATACAAGGTGAGACTCTTCTGCCCTTTGCTATGGCGTGGGGTGCTTGCGATGATGCTGACCTTCTTGAAAGAGCAGGTGAGGCGACAGCCGCAATTGCGCGTAAAAACGGAATTCATTGGACCTTTGCGCCTGACGTTGACTTAAGCCTTAATCCTAATAATCCTTGCACAAACGTGCGTGCCGTTTCTGACAGTCCCCGACAGGTTGTTAAGATTGCGGGCGCATATCTTCGAGGACTTCAGAAGAATAACGTAATGATGGCGTGCTGTAAGCATTTCCCCGGTAACGGCGTTGATGACCGTAACAGCCATTTTTGTACCATTATAAACCATCTTTCAAAGGAAGAATGGATGGAAACCTACGGCTACGTTTATAAGAAGCTCATTGCCGAGGGAGTAGCATCAATTATGCCTGCTCATACGGCTTTTCCTGCTTATGATGACGATAAAATCGACGATATCGTCGGATATAAATCCGCTACCTTCAGTAAGAAGATTTTAACGGGACTTCTCAAGGAGGAGCTTGGATTTGAGGGATGTATAGTATCCGATGCGCTCAGTATGATTGGTTCCTGCTCAATGTTCCCTGAGGATAAGCTTGTTGCTGAATTCATCAAAGCCGGAGGAGATATGGCGTTATTCGCACAGCCTGCCGACTTTGACAGAATCAAGGTGGCTTACGAGTCGGGTGACCTTCCTCTTGAAAGAATAAAGGATGCGGTTCGCAGAGTTCTTAAGCTTAAGGAAAGAGCAAGACTTTTTGAGGATAATAAGCTTTGCGAGGAAGACATCGAAACAAAGTACGACATCGAGGCTATTGCCAATGAGATTGGCGAGCGTTCAATCAAGTTCGTAAGAAATGCCAAGGGCGTGCTTCCCGTTAAGCTTGAAAAGGGCGATAAGGTGCTTGTAATCAATATTCAGCGTGTCGAAACCGCCCGTGTTGTAACACCTATGGTCAGATACCTTGACGAGTTTGAAAATGAGCTCCGTGCAAGAGGTCTTGAGGTAGAGGTACTCACAAATCCGGGTCACGTTACGGTTAAGGAAAAAATGCAGGATGCCAAAACCGTTTTCGTTAACTGTAAGGTTGGAGTTCAGGATTACCTCGGAGGCTCTCTTCGTGTTGCGTGGGCTAATATTATGGTGTTCTGGAGAGGATTTCTTTTCGAGCATCCGTCTGTGGTGTTTACCTCATTTGGAGACCCGTATAAGCTTTATGAGTTCCCGTATCTTTATACATATGTAAACGCTTTTTCAAGCTCGGAGGCATCACAGCGCGGAGCCGTCAAGGTCCTCCTCGGTGAAAAGCCTATGGTTGCAAAGAATCCCGTAAATCATAAGGGCTTCTTTGAAAGGGAAGTAGAATAAACAAAAATACAGCACTTATTCAAAGCGAATAAGTGCTGTTATTTTTTATTGGTACGTCCGAGAAGATAATCTGCGGAAACCTTATAATAATCGCAAAGAGTCAATAAATGGTGAAGGGGTAACGCGTTTGCTCCTCTTTCGTAACGGGCGTACATTGTTTGCGACGTACCGAGAACTCTGGAAACCTCCGCTTGAGTCAGGTCGCTATCTTCTCTCAGGTCTTTCATACGCTTTATATATCCGTACTCCATACGCTCACCTCTTGCGTATATATTAACATAGTAAATATATTTACTATTGACTTTAGTAAACATTTGTACTATAATTGCTTATATAAAGACATTTTTGATTAATAATGCAATTTTCATCCAATTATCGTATCAGGGGAAATATGTTTTTGATTGTTTTAACTTTAATAATTATTGTTGCTTTTTCATTTATATATTTATATTTCAGCATAAAGGATAACATGGTAAGCTCGTGTGTTGACACGGAGTTTGTCAAAAAGTCATTACATTTCGTTGCGTCGTATATAGAACTGCAAAAGAATTATTCTGCTTCGGGATTTGTTTCCGTGCTTGTGTCACGGCAGGAGGACGGCAGTATCGGAGCAAGGCTTGAGTGTTGTATCTTTTCGCTTGAAGGAAGGAGCGATATAACCTTTGACGATATAAACGCTATTACGGATAAAAGCTTTCACTATGCTTATCTTGACAGTGAATGTTATAGTGTTGATTCTGCATCTGTCAGTATTTCTTGCTATATACCCATGCATCCGACAGACGATTGGACATCGACACTTAAAGCGTTGAAAAACGAAATAAAAGGGCTTGACTGTGAGCTTACGGTAAGCGTAGGCGATGGTGCCGTAATGATAGGCAAAAAATAAATTAATACATAGCAGGGTGCTGCGGCATCCTGCTTTTGTCATATTTTGCCCTCTTGTACATAGAATTATACAAAAAGAAAAGGGGACAAAGTATGAAAAGAATAACTGCGATAATACTTGCGGCGATTATTTTATTGTTGTCGGTTGTTGTACACGCCGAGCTATTAGAGGAGTCAGCACTGTATCCGACGGGTGAGGAAATGATTGAATGGGTATTACCCACCTCTGCAACCGCGCTTGATACGACGGCAGAAGGCTCGATACTTATCGAAGCGGAAACGGGTAGTGTACTATATGAAAAAAATCCCGACAAGGCTTTGCCGATTGCGTCCGTTACTAAGGTTATGACGCTTCTTCTCGTTATGGAGGCACTTGACGACGGTGTGATAAAGCTTGAGGACTCGGTTACCGTAAGCGATGCGGCGGCATCAATGGGCGGAAGTCAGGCTTGGATGGAGCCGGGAGAGGTCTTGAGTGTACACGAAATGCTTAAAGCCGTTGTGGTATCAAGCTGTAATGACGGTGCGGTTGCCCTTGCTGAGCATCTTGCGGGCAGCGAGGAGGAGTTCGTCCGTAAAATGAACGTGCGTGCCTCTGAGCTTGGAATGACTTCGACAAGCTTCGTTAACTGTACGGGACTTGACGATAATGCAATGCATAAGTCAACCGCACGTGACGTTGCAATAATGTCAAGAGCGCTGATATCACATAAGAGAATTTTTGAGTATACGACTATTTGGACGGATACCATTCGCAACGGTGAATTCGGTCTTGCAAATACAAACAAGCTTATCCGCTTTTACAACGGCGCAAACGGTCTTAAAACGGGTTCAACCTCTAAGGCTAAATTTTGCCTTTCGGCAACCGCCGAGCGTGACGGTATGCAGCTTATTGCCGTAGTTCTCGGAGCGCCAAGCTCGGCAGAACGCTTTTCGGACGCCAAAAGACTTCTTGATTACGGCTTTGCAAATCACGCGATTTACCGTCCAAAGCCGCTTGAAATAACCGAGGTTTCAGTCTGTGGCGGTAAAAATGAATCCGTTCCGATACGCTGTGATATGACTCCATTGCTTGTTAAAAAAGGAATGGAAGGGAAGATAGAGCGTGAAATCAACCTTGCCGAAAAGCTGACCGCACCCGTTGAGAAGGGACAGACGGTCGGAGAAATCGTTTACAAATGCAACGGTGAGGAGCTTGCACGTGTCAAGGCTTATGCTTCTGAAGAGGTGAAGAAGGCTGAATTTTTCGACATCTTTTTGTCACTTGTTAAAAGCCTTTTTTAATAATAAAAAATAACACCCGACATTTTTGTCGGGTGTTGCTCTTTCATAGGGGGATTCACATTCCGTATTTTTGCATCATACTCTTTTCAAATTCAATGATGTACGCAGCTTCTCGGTCTATTGACTCCTCGCTTGTGTCGGCAATAAGGTCGCGGAAAACGTGGATGTCACGTCCGACCTCACCGCCATGCATTACAAACGGCTCACAAACGATTCGGTTTTTGTAACCGATTTCTGCAAGTGCGCCGAAAATCTCATCCCAGTTGAGATGTCCTCTGCCCGGAGCGGTACGATTGTTTTCGCCCGTGTGGAAGCTTGTAAGTCTGTTGCCTACGAGACGAATCGCATCGCCGATAGAGTTTTCCTCAATATTCATATGATAAGTGTCGAGAAGTATACCGATATTCTTGCTTCCAACCTCGTCGGCGTATGCAATAGCCTCCTGCGCTGTGTTGATAAGGCATCCTTCAAAACGGTTTACTGCCTCAACGCAGTACACGACTCCGTTGTCTTCTGCCGTTTTGATTATCTCTCTCATGCTCTTGAGACTGTTTTCGAGAAGCGGTCTCTTGTCATCAAGCACGTAGGGAGGAGTACCCCATCCTGCATAGCTTACGCCTGACAAAAGCTTACCGTCCATTTTTCCTATCTGCTCAACTATTCTCTTGAGGTAGTCAACGCCTCCGAGTCTTATTTTTTCGTCGGGAGAGGATACGTCGTAGGCAGGGTCAAGCCCGAGGCTGTATGTCAATTCTATTCCAACCTCATCCGCAAGAGACTTGAGACTCTTGAGCTTTTCGTCGGTCATGTCAAGAAGAGGCTGAGCCTGAAATTCAAGCACGTCGAAGCCTATTTTTGCAGCCTTCTTTATGTACCTTGAATGGTCTGCATCCCAGTTTTTCTCCCAGAAATTCATAAATATACCAAGCTTGTTCATATCTGTTTCTCCTTAAATCAAATCGATATCGTATTTCAAGTATTTTGAAAACGCTTCATTTATAATTTCAGCGCAGTTACCGTAGGTTATTGAAACGTGGTGCTTGTAGCCCGTTGTTGCAAGGTAGTTGGAAAGCTCGTTGATATTCTCCTTTTCCACAACCTTACCGCTTCCAAAGAATTCCTCTTCAATCTCGTCGTCGGTGAAAATCGCTTCGGTAACAAACGCGCATATTTTTCCGTTTTCCGTTCTCGTGCTTCCGAAGGTTATATCGCCCGATTTGATGTTGCCCTTGTTTACGCCTACTCCGCTGCCCTCACCGAAGGATTTTTTGAACATAAGATGCTCGATTATTTTACCCTTTCCGTTGAGCATTGAGGGGGCAACGGGACCGCAATGGAACATAATGACCTTGTTATCCTCATCTCCGTAATTGTTATTGTAGTCAAGAAGCATTGACGGAGTGTTTGAAGCAAGTGAGAGCGCTCTCATCATTACAGCGTTGGGAATATCCACCTCACACGCCGCGCTGATACCGATTTCATTCAAGAGGCAAAGAGTGGTACACGGTGCAATGCCAAGCTCGGTCTGAAACTCATTCCAGCAACGGACTGCAACGGCATCAAGCTCGTATTCATTTACGATATCCTCAAATACGGCTTGAACCCTTGCCATTGCGTCAAGCTTTGACTCGGGATAATCGGAAAACTCGGTGATTGCGAGAATATCCGCCTTTTTCTCGTTCATTTCCTTGTCGGTGACCCTCTTGACTCTCTGAAAGATCTCGCTTAAATCAAGAGCCACTACGTCAATTCCGTTCCTCTGCAGCGTCATTTCGTCAACTCTTACGGTTTTAAACGCCGTCGTTCTTGCACCGACCGAGCCAATACGGACGTTTTTCATTCCCTTGACTACGCGGCATATTCCGGCAAAGCGCTGAAGGTCTGCCTTGAAGCTCTCGTCGGTAGGAGAGACTACGAATTTTTTTGTGAGAGTATAGGGGATACCTGCTTGATTGAGCACGTTGCAGAGCGCAAGCTTTCCGCACATTGCATCACGTCTGTGGGCGAAATCCATCTCGCCAATCTTATCTGGGTATGCCTGAATGAGAATTGGAACGCCTGCATTTTCAAGGGCAATAAGCGCACCGTTCTCATCACTGAAGTTAGGCATACAAACGATTATGCCGTCGAATTTTCCGCGATTATCCTCAAGGAATTTAGCGAAAAGCCTGCCCTCCTCAACCGTTTCGACCGCCCCGTATCTCGTCATACATTCATCCATACATATGTAGTCGATGTCCGCCTCTCTGACAGCTCGGCACAGCTCCTCCCGAGCTCCCGCAACTACCTCACCCGGAAAGAAGCCTCTGTTGCCGAAAAATAGCGCAAGTGTTATTTTGTTGTTTACTGCTTTCATAATTTCCTCCTTACTATATCGTTATAGACTATAACGATATAGTAACATGAATAGTGATACTTTGTCAATATCTTTTTGAGTTTTGCGACAATAAAAATAAAACACTTGCAATATTTGAAGATATCTGTTATAATATATAGAGATAAATATCTTTTTGTTGACATTAAAATGCTTCTTATGGCTTTATATGAAAGGATTCAGTTATGAATAAAGGTATTATTATAGCGGGCAATATGCTTGTTGATCACGTTAAGATGTGTGATAATTATCCCACACCCGGTATGCTTACCAATGTAAGAGCTGTTGATAAGGGTGTCGGCGGATGCGTTTGTAACACCGCTGCTGATATTGCGATAATCGACCCTGAGATAAACGTTGCGGCAATCGGTATGGTTGGACGTGATGCGGACGGTGATTACATAAAGGACGTTATGTCGGGACTTGGTATTGATATTGATGGCGTTATTACAACCGACGATTCCTTCACCTCCTTCTCAGACGTTATGTCTGACTTATCCACCAACGAGAGAACCTTCTTCCACGGCAGAGGCGCAAACGCTCTCTTTGGTCCCGAGCATATCAACGTTGACAGTCTCAATGCCGATATTTTCCATATCGGATACGCTCTTCTTCTTGATAAGTTTGACGAGCCCGACGATATGTACGGCACCGTAATGGCACGTACTCTTGCAGAGGTTTCCGCTAAGGGAATAAAGACCTCAATTGACGTTGTTTCTGAGGCCTCCGACCGCTTTACGCGTGTTGTTGCTCCTTGCTTGCCTCATTGTGATTACCTTATTTTCAACGAGGTTGAAGCGTCTCTCGTTACCGGCATTCCCGTAAGAGATGCTGACGGCAAGATTAAGCAGAATGCCATTAAGGACGTTATTGCGGCTCTCTTTGAAATGGGCGTTCGCGAGGTAGTTTGTATTCATGCTCCCGAGGGAGGCTGGTATGCAAGACGCGACGATACCGTTTATTACCTTCCTTCTCTTAATCTTACCAAGGATATGATTAAGGGTAAGGTCGGTGCGGGTGACGCATTCTGCGCAGGTATGCTCTACTCACTCTATAAGGAATTTGACCCCGAGTATTCACTTCGTGTTGCAGGTGCGGCTGCAGGCTGTAACCTCACCGAAAAGAATTCCATAGACGGTCTCCGTCAGTTTGATAAGATGATGGAATTTGAAAGTGAGATTGGATATCCAACCGTATAAAATACATAAGGCTAAGTCGATGATGACTTAGCCTTTTCTTTATGCCTTCGGAAGTGTATACTTTTCGGGGCGGATGGAATTTGTGTAGCCTTGGGGCTTATAGGTAACTCCTGCAATTTTAATTTTAGGAGCGCCGTATTTTTCGTTGTAGCCGAATAGGTTTATGTAATCCTGAAGGTCGGGTCTTTCCTCGTTTATTGCGCGTGCGACCTCGACGAGTGCTCTGACGTCATCAATTGCACGGTGACTGTTTTGCACCTTATCCTCAAGACCGTAATGAGTGATTGCCGTTTCAAGTCTGTGAGGGTAGGGGGCTCTGTCCTTGTACACGGTCACGGTGTCAAGGAATTTAAGTGCAGTATTGAACCTATGTCCCTTTAAAAACAGCCTTGTAAACTCAAGGTCAAACTGTGCGTTATGTGCTACGAGCAGAACGCTTCGGCGTCCTTGACCTTCAATAAGTGCGTGAAATTTTTTTGCGGCATCCGTCGGGGATATTCCGTATTGCTCAAGCATTTCGTCGGTAATATGCGTAAGCTCGATGATTTTCGGGTCAAGTCTTTTGCCCTCGGGCATTCTTACAAACTCATCCATTTCATCTATTATGCCGTTTTTGTCAATGCATACCGCCGCAAGCTCGATAATCTGCTCGCTCGCAGTGTCAAGTCCCGAGGTCTCTGTGTCAAAGAAGACAATTGCGTCAAAATGCACGAATAAATTTAAAAAGCTGTTTTTCACGATATCCCTCCGTTCTTATATAGATTACCATATTTTTACGGAATAATCAAGTTTATAAGCAAAAAAATACCGCACAGCATTTGCTGTGCGGTAAGTCTTTATCTGTTGATTAATACATTCCCATACCGGGGTTGGGAGCTGCTGCGGGAGCGGGATTTTCTTCCTTCTTGTCTGCAACGAGAACCTCGGTGGTAAGTGCAACGGATGCAACGGAGGATGCGTTCTGGAGAGCAGAGCGTGTAACCTTGGTAGGATCGATGATGCCTGCCTCGAACATATCAACGTACTCCTCGGTGTATGCGTTGAAGCCGTAAGCCTTCTTGCCGGAGGAAAGAATCTTGTCGATTACAACAGAGCCTTCAAAGCCTGCGTTTTCTGCAATCTGACGAGCGGGCTCCTCAAGAGCGCGAAGAACGATGGAAACGCCAACCTTTTCGTCACCTGAGGTGGTGTCGAGAAGTGCCTTAACCTCGGGGATAACGTTGAGGATTGCAACTCCGCCACCGGGAACGATACCGTCCTCAACTGCTGCACGGGTAGCGTTGAGAGCGTCCTCGATACGAAGCTTCTTTTCCTTCATTTCAGCTTCAGTTGCCGCACCAACCTTGATAACTGCAACACCGCCTGCGAGCTTTGCAAGTCTTTCCTGAAGCTTTTCACGGTCGAAGTCGGAGGTTGTAACGTCGATTGCCGCACGAATCTGAGCAACTCTTGCCTTGATTTCGTCCTTGTTTCCTGCACCGTCAACGATGATGGTGTTTTCCTTGTTGATCTTAACCTGCTTAGCCTGACCGAGCTGTGCAACGGTCATATCCTTAAGCTCAAGACCGAGGTCAGCGGTAATAACCTCACCGCCTGTAAGGATTGCGATGTCACGGAGCATTTCCTTACGTCTGTCGCCGAAACCGGGAGCCTTGACAGCAACGCAGGTGAACGTGCCGCGGAGCTTGTTGAGAACGAGTGTGGTGAGTGCTTCGCCTTCGATGTCTTCTGCAACGATGACGAGCTTCTTGCCTGCCTGAACGATCTGTTCGAGCAGGGGAAGGATATCCTGAATGTTGGAGATCTTCTTGTCGGTGATGAGGAGCAGAGCATCGTCGATGACAGCTTCCATCTTATCGGTGTCGGTGACCATGTAGGGGGAGATATAACCGCGGTCGAACTGCATACCTTCAACGACTTCGGAGTAGGTATCAGCGGACTTGGATTCTTCAACGGTGATAACGCCGTCTGCGGTAACCTTTTCCATAGCATCAGCGATAAGCTTACCGATAAGCTCGTCGCCTGCGGATACGGTACCGATACGAACGATGTCCTCAGTACCCTTGATCTTCTTGGAGTTCTTGCCGAGAGCGTCAATTGCTGTCTCGGTAGCCTTCTGAATACCCTTGCGGATAATCATGGGATTAGCGCCTGCGGTAACGTTCTTCATACCCTCACGCATAAATGCCTGAGCAAGAATGGTAGCGGTGGTAGTACCGTCACCTGCAACGTCGTTAGTCTTGGTTGCAACCTCACGAACGAGCTGTGCGCCCATATTTTCAAATGCATCGTCAAGCTCGATTTCCTTTGCGATGGTAACGCCGTCGTTGGTGATAAGGGGAGCGCCGTACTTCTTTTCGAGTACAACGTTACGACCCTTAGGACCGAGAGTTACCTTAACTGTATCAGCAAGCTTGTCAACGCCTGCGAGAAGCTTGTTACGAGCTTCGATTCCGTAAATAAGTTCCTTTGCCATTGTAATTTACCTCCGATTATTCAACAATTGCGAGAATGTCGCTCTGTCTTACGATGATGTAGTCAACGCCGTCAAGCTTAACCTCGGTACCCGAGTACTTGCTGGTGATAACCTTGTCGCCTGCCTTAACGGTCATTTTTACTTCGTTTCCGTCAACGAGTCCGCCGGGACCTACTTCAACAACCTCTGCGATAGAGGGCTTTTCCTGAGCGCTTGCAGTGAGAATGATACCGCTCTTGGTGGTCTCCTCTGCTTCAACCTGCTTAAGCACTACTCTGTCGAGTAAGGGTTTGAGTGTCATAATAATACCTCCTGATATATAACTGTTTATTTAAACTTACTTTTTAGCACTCTTTTTGTTTGAGTGCTAATCACAGACTATATTTTACACTAAACAATGGAAAAATCAAGCCTTTTTGCGATTGTTCACATTTAATTAACAATTTCGAGGAATTCCTCCTCGGTAATGACTCGGATGCCGAGAGCATTGGCTTTATCAAGCTTACTTCCTGCCTCAGCACCTGCCACAACGAGTGAGGTCTTTTTGGAGACGGAGGAGGAAGCTTTTCCGCCGTTGTCCACAATCTTCTTTTCTATCTCCGAGCGTGACATTGTTTTCAGCGTACCCGTCACGACAATGGTCATTCCCTCAAGCTTTTCTGATTCGGAGGTGTTTATAAATTCGGTGTTTACACCGGCTGAAACGAGTCTGTCTATTATATTAAGGCTTGTCGGATGTGAGAAGAAGTTTACGATGCTCTCTGCTGAAATTTCACCGATTCCGTCGATTGACTGAAGCTCGTCAACGTTTGCATTTTTGATTGCATCAAGAGTCTTGAGTCTTTGGGCGATAAGATACGCCGCCTTTTCACCGACGTGGTGAATACCGAAGCCGAACAGGAGACGTGAGAGACAGTGCTTCTTTGTACCCTCGATTGATGCGATAAGGTTTGATGCCGACTTTTCACCCATTCTTTCAAGAGATGCAATATCCTCGGACTTGAGATAGTAAAGGTCGGATATATCCGAAATAATCTTATTCGTTGTCAAAAGTGCTACTATTGACGGACCAAGTCCCTCGATATTCATAGCGTCACGGCTTGCGAAGTGTACGATGCGACGGTCAATTTGCGCAGGGCAGGAGGCGTTGGTGCAGCGTATTGCAGCTTCACTCGGGTCAAAGAACAGCTCCTCGTTGCAGGAGGGACAGTTTTTCGGAAATTCGTATTCGGGTACTCCTGCGGCTCTTTTTGAGGTGTCAACTCTCAATACCTCGGGAATTATTTCACCTGCCTTGCGAACGATTATCGTATCACCGATGCGTATGTCACGCTCCTTTATGAAATCCCAATTGTGAAGGGTGGTGCGTGATACGTTGGTGCCTGCAAGGCGTATTGTCTTGAAGTTAGCGTTAGGGGTTACAACACCCGTTCTTCCTACTTGAAGGGTGATTGATTCAAGTACGGTAGGCTTTTCCTCGGGTGGATACTTGTAGGCGTATGCCCACTTAGGAACGTTTGTAAGCTCACCGAGTACCTCTCTTTGACCGAAGTCGTCGACCTTTACAACCGCACCGTCAATATCAAAGGATAGAGTGTCGCGGCTTTCGGCACGCGCCTCTATGTCGTCGTAAAGTGCATCAAGGTCGGTAAACTGATGTAGGTCGGGAGATACGGTAAAGCCCATCCTCCTCAAGAAATCAAGAGCCTCCTTGTGAGACGAAAAGGCATATTTGTCAGATACAATTCTCTGTATATTGAATACGAATATTGAAAGCTGTCGTTTTGCGGTAATGGATGAATCAAGCTGACGGAGTGAGCCTGCCGCGGCATTTCTTGGATTTGCAAACAGAGGCTCTCCGAGCATTTCACGCTCCTCATTAAGCCTTTCAAATACCGCCTTTGGCATATACACCTCACCTCTGACCTCAAGAAGCGGTATATCCTCGGGAAGCGTCAAGGGCACAGCACCAACCGTCTTGAGATTTTCGGTAATGTTCTCTCCGACTGTGCCGTCTCCTCTCGTTGAGCCACGGACAAGCCTTCCGTTTTCGTATTCAAGCGATACCGAAAGACCGTCAATCTTATACTCGACGTCAAAAACGGGGTTATCCACCGACTCGCTGATTTTATTAAGTGCAGAGAAAAGCTCCTCACGGCTGAATACGTCCTGAAGACTCTGCATTGCAACCTCGTGCGTGACCTTTTCAAACTTGTCAAGCACAGCACCTCCTACACGCTTGGTAGGGGACAGAGGATCGTCAAATTCCGGATGCTCAGCCTCGAGCAACTGCAGCTCACGATAGAGTGCATCGTACTCAAAGTCGCTTATTTCGGGAGAATCCTCGACGTAATATTTACGGCTGTGATAGTGAAGCAGCTTTCTTAATTCTTCAATTCTGTTCTTTATATTTTCCACGGCCTTCTCCTTATTTGGTTTATATCTTATTATACTAAATATTACCCTTATTTGTCAATTTTATTTGATAATCCCTTTTCCTCTCTGAAGGAACGGGGAGTTATACCGAATGCGTTTCTGAAGCAGCGGCAGAAGTATGAGCTTGATTCAAATCCGCATTCAACTGCAACGTTTGCCACCGAAAGCTGAGTAAAGGCAAGCATTCTCTTTGCCTGCTCAAGTCTCGTGGTCATAATGTAGTCAAAGGGGGTGATTCCCGTTTCACTCTTGAAAAGATGAACGAGGTAATGACGGCTTAAGTGGACGTGATTTGCAAGCTCCTCAAGGGTTATGCTCTCCATATAGTGATTGTTGATGTAGGCGAGAATTTTGTCGGTCGGCGTGTATTCCTCAAGCTTTTGAAATTCATAGCTTGATGCATCCGCACACACAAGATATAAAAGCCTTGACAGTAATAAATCGGTAAGTGACTGTCTTGAGGGCTGCTTGTGAATGAGGGCAAGGCGCTTGTATATTGAGGTGATTTCGGTTGAATGCTCGGGGATAAAGATGTGAGGAAGTGAAAGGGTATCATTTGGAAGAGGGAGTCTTTTGTAGGATTTTGCGGAGTTTCTTGCATATGCTGTATCATTTACTTCCTCATCAATCCAGTCAAACGTCAGCATATACATATCGTATCCTCCCGAGCTTGTGCAGTACTGACCCGGATAACGAAAAACGATAGAGCCTGCCTCTGTATAATAGTCCCTTGAGTCAATTGTCAGATGACGGTTACCCTGAAGGTCGAGGTCAAGCTCAAAGTGCTTGACGAGTCTCGGCTTGGTTGTGTCTCCCTCAAGCTCCTTTGCCACCGTAAACCTACGGCATTCAAGGATTTTAGGTACGCTTAATCCCAAAAGCTTCACACTTGCACCTCCTTTGATATCCTTTGAAAAAAGTATACCACTTAAGTTGATGCGTGTCAACGAGAAAACTTAATATTGTTCAATGAAAATTCCCAATCTTTTTAAAAATGTCGATACATTTCGCAACATAGTTATATTTTTTGACAATATTGTAGTTGAGTTTATTACGAAACGGTTGTATAATTATCATGTAGCAATATGCAAAGGAGTTGAAGAAAATGATTAACCGTACAGAAAGTACAGTTTTACTCTTGCGTGATAATTGGCCTGACTACGATATGGAAGAAAGCATTTTTATTGAAAACACTCTTAAAAATGCAGGATATACCGTAAGAATTACTAACGTCGACGAGTTCGTCGCCAAGAAAAACGTGTATAATTTTCACAGCTTTATGTTGGTGGTCCCTCAATGTAATAACCTGCCTATTGAAACCGTTGATAAGCTTCGCAGGTTTAACAATTCGCAGGGAAGCATCCTCTTTATCGGAGGACCTCTTTATTACCATAGAATAGAGAGAGATGAAAACGGATTTAAAAACGTGCCTCTCACGGATATGCTTGATGCAAGCTTCAGTATTGAACGTCCGTACGTAAGAGAGGGAATTGCTCCCTCGTATAAGACCTTTGCCACAAAGAATATAACTCGCCTCAAGGCAGTGAAAAATCAGAGAATCTTTGATGGCGAGCTGGTTTTACCGCATGACGTCAACGTTACAATTCCTTGTCAGACTGGTATAGGAAGCGGATATATTACCGATTCGCAGAACAGATTCATTCCGATAGTTGACTGCTATGACAAGAACAGTGACAGCCCTGACCCGATTGAACGCGGACGAATGACGGACGGTTCAAGAGGTGCATTCGCATTCATCGAGCTTCAGCGCACTATGGGTGACGGCTACGAGGGCGTAAACGATTACGGAATTATTTATAATACCGCCATAGGCTCTGCCGCCGCAATGATTGGAGTTGAAAATTGCCGACTTCAGAATATCGAGGGCGCAGATAAGCTTCTTGTGTCAATAGCAAAGAAGTTCAATCAGGGTGTATATCTCTTTGAAGGCGGAGCAAACGGTCTTGTATACAGAGTCGGCGAGTCAATGAGAGTCGGTGCACAGATACTTAATACTACCATACGCTTTGTTAAGGTAAGAGTAGATATTGAGGTCGGAACCGAGAGTGAGCCTCTTCATTTCTCCACCGAAAAGCTTACCGCAATCAGAACCATTGCCGACGTTAATTTTGATATTTCCGCTGAACAGCTCAATTCGCTCGGACTTTGTGACGGATGTGATTATCCGATTACAACACGTCTTTATGTCGGGGATGAGCTTGTTGATGAAATTCATTCTACATATACCGTTGAAAATCCGATTCCCGTTACCGACCCGACACAGTTTGTGTCTGTCAAGGACGACTACTTCGTAATAGGGGATAAGCCCTGGTATCTTGCAGGTATCAACTATTGGAGCACCTATAATCCCGCACTTGAAAAGCCGTATTACTGGCTCGGACAGTTTGACCGCTCCAACTATTCTCCCACCACCGTCGAAGCCGACCTTTCCTATATGGAGGAGATTGGACTCAATTGTGTGCTTACCCGACTCGATATTACCGATATTGACCGTTCGATTCACGGTATGAGGGATTTTCTTATAAGATGTCGTCGTCACGGCATACGTGTTATGATGGCGGTGGTCAAGGCAACCGCTTCAAAGTTCTATTGCCCCGAGGCGGTCGAGGAGGTCTTTTCCAAGATATTTATCGGAGGTAACCCCACCGTAATGGCAATTGATATGGAGTGGGAGACTCACGACAATCAGCATCATTTTTATGAAACCGCTGCTGAGTTTTTTGATGAATGGCAGGCTTGGCTTGAGAAAAAGTACGGAAGCGTTGAGAATGCCGAGAAAGCATACGGCAGACCCATTCCCCGTGATATTTACGGATACACCGAATATCCTTCGGATTACCGTTTGCCCAATGATCCGT
>JAFYTG010000024.1 GCA_017558945.1 Clostridia bacterium | reverse complement strand
GAGCACTGCAACAGGGTCGGAATCGGTATACTTATACCGTCCGTCGTTACCTGCTGCGATATATACGTTGTATACACCGTTTGCAAGAGCAGCACCGGTATACTCTGCATATGCACCAACGGTACCTGCAGGAAGGGTTACGGGAGCGTACATATATGTCTGTCCGGCTACAAGACCCGTGATAACGCCGTTCTTTGTTGCAAGTCCCTCGGGAGTGGGCCACTTGCCGCCATCCTCAAGGCTGATGGTAGTAACCTGGATAGGGTTACTTGCGACAAACATATAGTTGTGACCGCTACCATTTAGATTAGTACGGGTATTATAGGTTAAGGTAATGCTGTATGTAGCACCTTCTTCGAGATCTGCGATTACATACTCTCCGTTAGCGATATTTGCAGCCTTCATAGTAACGGCAGTGCCACCGTTAAGAGAATACTTCATATTCGCTGTAACGCCTGACAAGGTAATCTGCGTACCTTCAACCTTGGATACACTTACCTCGCTGGATACGGGATAAGGAAGCGTAGCGCTGGTTCCGTCTACCGTAATAGTCTCGGACTCGTAATCGCCGTAAATAATCTGAGGTGTCTTGATGTTTCTATATACTGTTGCAGTAACTGTAACAGCCATCACAGACAACACAAGAGCGATTGCGAGAAGTGTCAGTAAAAATCTCTTTTTCATGTCTTTTGTTCCTTTCTTTGCTCATTTTTTCGATGGCACAAGCCTCGAAAGAATATATTGAGCACACTATACATCCGTATTATACACGGAAAAAGATTTTTAGTCAATATGTTTTATCGCTTTTTTTACAAAAGGTTTAAAAAAAGTTGTTGAGTTTAGTGAGAATTGCACATTTTTTCGCCCCGATTTTCGACGGGTTTACGAATAGTGATTTTTAAAATATTATTTTTTGGTTAATTTTTTAGTTTCAAAGCATCATCTCTCAATAAGTTTTTATTCCGTTATTGATTTTGACATATTTTCGTGGTATTATAGTCTTATAATATTATGGAAGGAATTTGCAAAGGTGCGGACGGTAGGTATTATTTCGGAATACAATCCCTTTCACAACGGGCACAAAAGACAGCTTGATCTCATTCGTTCAAGGCTTGATTGCAGAATAGTTTCTATAATGAGCCCGAATATCGTTCAACGCGGTGAGCTATCGCTGTTTGACAAATACGAGCGTGCAAGAGCCTCGGTCTTGTCGGGCGTTGACCTCTGTGTTTCAATGCCTGCGGTCTTTGCCAATCTTTCGGCAGAGGGCTTTGCCGAGGCTGGTGTAAAAATTGCACACTCACTCGGAGCTGACACCCTCTCATTCGGTGTCGAATGTGACAACATCGGATTACTTTCCGAGATTGCCGAGCTTTCTGTCACCGAGGCTTTTTCCGAAAGTGTTTCGGCGCTATGCCGTGACAACCCTTCCCTATCGCTCATCAAGGCAGGGGAGCTTGCTCTCAAGAGTGCACTCGGAGACGTTGCTTCGGAAATTATATCTCAGCCGAATAACATTTTAGCTCTTGAATACATTAAAGCAATAAAGAGACTCGGGCTTCCGATTGAGATATTACCCGTCAAGCGTGAGGGTGAGGGGTACAAGAGTCTTGTGCCGTCCTCTCTTCCGTCGGCAACACTCGTCCGACAGGAGCTTATTGAAAACGGATGCTGTGACAGTCTTGTGCCCGACGAGGCAAGGGATATCTATCACAGTCTCTTAAACGAGGGACGGTATACCGACCATGATATATATTCCCGAATTGTAAAGGCAACACTCTCGTCAATGACACCCGACGAGTTTGAAGCATACCTCGGCTCAAGAGAGCTTGCATCGAGGCTGTTAACGGGGCTTGGGACTACCGCAACGCTCAACGAAGCAATTGACTACGCGGTATGCGCAAGATACACGCGCGCAAGAATCAAGAGAGGCATCGTTTCGGCACTCTTTAAAATAAAGCACAATGAATTTATGCACGCCACTCCCGAGTTCGCTCAGCTTCTTGCCTTTTCAAGCAAGGGCAGAGAGCTTCTTTCCGAGCTTCGAGGAGACTTTAAAATCGTTACGAAGCCTGCGGATATGCCCGATTGCCGTCAGGCAAGGCTTGAAAGACTTATTGACGGCATGTGGGCAAGTATTTCCGCAAAGGCGTTACCTTATAATTACTTTATAAAAAAATCACCGTTTGTAAAGGGACAGTAATATGAAAACGAAAATACTTTTTATAGGCATCACGATGAACTGTGCAGGAAGCGAAAAATCCTTTCTCTCCTTCGTAAATACTCTTGACCCCGAGCGTTTTGAGATAGACTTACTTCTCGCAAAGCGTGAGGGCTTATTCCTTGAGCAAATTCCCGATTACGTCAACGTAATCGAAATGGAGAAATACGGCGAGCATTTTCTCCTTTCGGGAAAGAATGCAATATCCAACATATTCAACACCTTTATAAAGAAGAATATTTTCCACGGCTTTACCGTGCTTCCTTATTTTATAAAGCTTGTTTTAAACAGAGGCAACAGAGAGTCGGTTGCAACGAAAATGTGGATAGCCCTTATGCAGAAGATGGCGCGCATTGAAAAGCATTACGACGTTGCCGTTTCCTATTGGGGAGACAGAACGATGTTCTATATGATAGACAAGGTGAGTGCCGACAAGAAGATAACCTGGCTCCACTTTGACTATTCCTTCCCCAAGCGCGACAACGACATATATCTCCCCTATTTTGAAAAATGCGATGCGATAGTAAACGTATCAACAGCAGTTGACGATGCACTCAAGCGTGAGCTTCCGAGTCTTTCGGACAAGTGTCTCGTAATAGAGAACATAAATTCGACCGAGCTTATCAACAAGATGGCGGAGTCGGGCAAGGGCTTTGACGATGGCTTTGAGGGTAAGCGTATTCTTACCGTCGGAAGAATTGCCGACCAGAAGGGATACGATTTTGCAATTCCCGCATTTGCCCGTCTCAGACGTGAGGGGCATAATATACGCTGGTACGTGCTTGGCGGAGGTGACGAGGATTACGTTGCCCACATCAAGTCTATTGTTGAAAAGGAAGGCGTGGCGGAGGATTTCATTTTTCTCGGAACGACTCCCAACCCTTACAGATATCTTGCCGAGTGCGATATTTACGCACAGCCGTCGAGATACGAGGGTAAGCCTATTTCGGTTGAAGAGGCAAAGATACTCAAGAAGCCAATTTTCGTTTGCCGTTATCTTTCGGCTGAGGAGCAGCTTGAAAACGGCAGACTCGGAAGAATTGAGGACATCGGTGAGGAGGGCGTTTACCAAGGGATACTCGCAATGCTGACCGACACGGATGCCGTTGAGGGCTACGTCAAGGAGCTTTCGAGCCGTAACTTCTCAAACGAGTCCGAGATAGAAAAATTCTACGGGCTGTTATAATGTTCGGATACATCAAGCCTGACAGAGACGAGCTTCTTGTAAAGGATTACAATCTTTACAAAGCAATATATTGCGGTCTATGTCGGGAGATCAAACGAAACGTGTCCTTCTTTCTCTCCTTCGGACTCAGCTACGATTTCGTTTTTCTTGCAATTGCAAGGGATATGCTTAATCACAACGGCTCAAGCGTTGAAAAGGGACGCTGTCCCTATAATCCTTTAAAGAAGCGCGCCTTTGTAAAATCCGAGGGAATAGAATACGCATCCCGTGTGGCTCTTATCCTCGTCGAAAAAAGTCTCGAGGACAAAAGGCGTGACAAGGATGCAGGAGTTCTCTCTCCGTTTCTTGCAATAGCAGAGGTCTACCTTAAGAACCGTCTCAAAAAAATCGCAAGGGATGAGCCATATCGCACTCTTGAAAGGAAAATAGAGGAAGACTTAAAGGAATTTTCAAGGCTGGAGAGTGAAAGACGTGACGTCGATACTCTTGCGGTAGCCTTCGGCAGAGTTCTTGCCGATGCTGTGGCAACGGGACTTGACGGAGACAGTGAAAGAATTGCACGTTCACTCGGCACCGCTCTCGGCAGCTGGCTGTATCTTGCCGATGCGGTAGACGATTTTGAAAAGGATTACAAAAATGGACACTTCAATCCCCTGCTTGAGCAATATAAAACACCCGACGATATACGCTCGCATCTGCGCGAGATAGACGTATCCTTCGGAGCGTGGGCAAGAGATGCCCATCTCGCACTGTCACTTGTTGACGGATGCGATTACACGAGACTTGCCGACAATATTCTCGCCCTCGGTCTTGGGCGGGAGGCTTACAGAATTATGAAAGGTAACGATAATGACTGATCCCTACAAGGTCCTCGGTGTATCTCCGAGCGCAAGCGACGACGAAATAAAGAAGGCTTACCGTGAGCTTGCAAAAAAATATCACCCGGACAATTACGTGAACAATCCGCTCGCCGATCTTGCGAGTGAAAAGATGAAGGAAATTAACGAGGCTTACGACCAAATCACCGCCGAGCGACAAAGAGGCGGTACAAGGTCGGGTGGCAGCTCTTCATCATCCTCCACCTCTTTTTCGAGAGTCAGAGCTATGATTGCCAACGGCGATTATACTAACGCCGAGGCGCTACTTGACGCCTCCGCAGACAGAGGAGCGGAGTGGCATTACCTCAAGGGCTGTATTTATCAGGTCAGAGGCTACTATTCTCAGGCAAGGGCTTATCTTGAAAGAGCCTGTGCCATGGATCCGTCAAACGCCGAATACAGAGCGGCATACAACAACCTTGCCTCAAGTCAGGCTCAATACGGAGGCTTCAACACTCAACGAACAAGCGGTGACTGTGACACGTGTGATCTATGCTCGGCGCTCGTCTGTGCAGACTGTATGTGTGAATGCTGCGGCGGTGACATAATAAGGTGCTGTTGATGAAACGAAATAAAGCTCAAAAAATTGCCTTTTCGGGAGTTATGAGTGCCGTATGCGTGGCACTCCTCTATCTCGGCTCGGTCATTGAGGTGCTTGACTATTCGGCATCCGCCCTTGCAGGACTTGTCGTAACACTCGTTATAGTTGAATTCGGGGACCGTGCCGGAATCGGCGTATGGCTTACATCCTCGGTGCTTTCTCTTATTTTATTGCCCGTCAAAAGTGCGGCGTTGCTCTTTATCGTGTTTTGCGGATGGTATTCCTTTGCAAAAAGATGGCTTGAGCGTTTAAATCCCATTTTATCGTGGGTGTTAAAGCTCGTTATGTTCAATCTGTGTCTTGCGGTAATATTTCTTATAACCGTGAAGCTTTTACTGATACAAGACGTTACGCCGATTATTACGGTATCGGTCATCCTCCTTGCAAACGGAGTATTTCTGATATACGACGTGCTTATAACGAGAATAATCATTCTCTACGTCCGCAGGCTTCGTCCGAGGCTGACCTTCTTAAAATAATAAAAGGTGCTCAATAAGGACTGTACCCTAAAGAATGTTTTTGAAATACAATAGAATACATTACCTACCGACAGAAAAAGGACAGAGAGTTTTGTGCTCCCTGTCCTTTTTAGGTGTTTTGCAAACATAGAAGAAACCTGCTTTTTCCTGTGCACGAATAAATTTCAACTATTTCTTGGTCCTAAGAATTTATCACCATTCAAATGAATCATATGGTCGGGCATATCAGCAATCCAAACTTCTGTTTCCCACGCCAACGATTCCGAAAATTGTTTGAAAGTCTTAAAATCAAGAAATGCGGTAACATATATCTTTCCTGCGGTTACATCGGTTGTCATTTCTTCGATTTCACAAATACGCTTGGGATCCATAGGCCCCACCGATGTAACGGATTCGATGAAATAAATCCACTTCTTTTCTTCGGAATACAAAACCACATCAGGCATTTTATCGTGTACTGTTATAACAAAGCCAAGGTCTTTCAACCTGTCGATATTTTTCACCAAGTCTTTTTCAATGGTATCACCAACGTACAAGCATTCAGAATTTGGAGCAAAGCGAGGTGCAAATTCTTCTATGATGGCTTTTTGCAGTTCGTTGTGTTTACCTGGCGAAAATGTAAAATCCTCACCGTTGATTTTTACAGGCATCTTCAACATTGAACGTTTAGAAGCATACAAATTGATTAAGGATTGGTGAACAGACAGAAATGCCATTTTCGTATTCTCCCATTCAGGTGTGTTAAAAGTTTTGATTAGCAGCAACATCTCATCGGTAAGGCGATAACGATAATTGGGGCTATTCGTTGCTTTACCGTTATCCTCGATAAATGCTGCATTTCTAAAATGGTGCATGGCTTGCTTACGAAAAGTTTCACGGCTATTTTCGGCATATGACACACCGTAAAACTCTTTTGTATAAGAAATTACATCGTGAATACGAATCCAAGAATTTGTCGCATTAACCCAAGAATCCGATTCTTTAAGATTTGCCATAGCCAAAAGAGTATAGCAACACAAATCCGCTTGTTGCTTACTTGGCACTTGTAATTCACTCAACATTTGTCTTGCTTCGTCAATTTTACTCATAGATAACTCCTTAAAATTCTGTCACACGAAATTTCTGAATAATCGCGTTCTCTAATTAGGTCTTTTCCCATAGCTTCAATTATTTCCATAGGTGGAACAGGCATAGAATTGATTTCCGTGGAATTCACTTGTGTTGAGCCGTTCAGTATTCTGTAGTAAGAATCATATAGCGTGGAATTAAACAAAACATATAATCCGTGAACAACACAATCTGATAGAGCTTTGGTTCCTGTAATAAAGTTAATTTTGTTTTGTGTGCTTATTTGAGAGTATTGCGGATTTTTTTGTGCCAAGTAAATCCCACACTGCAAACGTCTATGTTCTTCTTTTGCAGTAAAGCGTTTTACAAATAGATAGTTTGTATTTGCTTGCAACAGTCCTTCTTGTTCTGTTACAATATATTCGTGTTCT
>JAFYTG010000167.1 GCA_017558945.1 Clostridia bacterium | reverse complement strand
TCGACATCCTACATTCATTATAAAGCTGCACCGGTAACATAAACAATTTCGGAGGTTTTTATGAAACTTACACTCGGAGAAAAAATAAAAGGATTACGAAAGCGTGACTCAAGAACACAGGACGAACTTGCATATGCCCTTGGCATAACTCCTCAGGCAATTTCGCGCTGGGAAAATGACGGCAGTTATCCCGATATGGAAATGATTCCCGCTATCGCAAATTATTTTAATATCAGCATTGACGAGCTTTTCGGATATGAAAATAACCGTGAAAGGAAGATTGAGGCAATTATTCGAAAAGTGAAGGAATATGATATCGGGCACCGCGATGACGGAAGCTGGGTTGAAGAATGTATTTCAATATTGCGTGACGGACTTGCGGAATTTCCTAACAACGAACGCTTGCTCATCACTCTTGCCGATACACTTTGGGAAGCGGGATGGCATAGACATCACGGCTGGCAGTATTATGGCGAGGACGGATTTATCAGATACGATTATGACCATCATAAGAAAAATGAATATTGGTCGGAGTGCCACAAAATATGTGAATACCTTGTGGAAAATGCTAAAGATAATGCCGTATTTACCGAAGCGATATCCATACTCGTTCCTCTTCATCAAATATACGGTGAGCCTGCCAAAGCGATTTCATATGCTAAGCGTATGCCAAGGCTTCAGCAATCACAGGAATTTTTGCTTACCGAAGCAACCGACGGTAAGCTGTCGGCTGAATATATCGGGAAATTTCTTTTGGAATCTGCACGTCAATTCTCGGAGCAGCTCGTTTTTGGGCTTATCGCAGATAAAAGAAATTTTGAATCCGATATGCCTATTGAAAAAATAAAAGGCGCAATTTCATTATTCTATCTGCTTTGTGACGACGGTAACCTCGGAATACATCACGACTTCGTGTATAAGCTCTATTTGTATCTTTCGCGAATACAGTGGGAAAGAGGATATCACGACGATGCTTTTGTTTCTCTTGATAAAACGCTTGAGCATGCAAAAGCATTTGAAGGGTTGTTTGATGAGAGCGAGCATCAATTGACGTCTCCGCTTGTAGCATTTGTTAAATATGACGTAGGTGAACGCAGAGAGGTAGTGAAAGCTCTGCCTGAAGAGTGGCCTTATTGGTCTAATCCCGATTATTCAAGGGTTAAATCGGAAATTACTGCCGACTCTCGTTGGAACGAATGGGTAGCCAAAACACAGTTATAATTATCCGACAATTCTTATGGATAGAAACGTGTTAAGAACAACCTGGCATCCCTTTGAAATGCCTACGACTTATGTAGTTTTGAAGAAATAACAAACCGCCGAGAGTGACTGTTTGTCTCTCTCGGCGGTTTCGTTATAAATTTAAGCCAAAGATTTTGTTATGAGTTTATTGCAAAATCCTCACTGATAAGTATTTTCTGCACCTCTTTGATATCAACGTCACGAACGCTTGTGGCGTTTTTCTTTGCCACCGAAACGGCAATTCCCGCCGCCTGACCTATCTCGGAGCAATAGGGCATAACGCGGAAGGATGCCTGAGCCTCGTGGGTTGAGGAAATACATCTGCCCGCAACGAGCAAATTGTTCATCCCTTTAGGAATGAGACATCTGTAAGGAATCTCATACCATTCACCGTCACCGAAATACCATTGATAAGTGCCCGTACCGTCGGGTGAGTGAATATCAATGCTGTAATTTGATACCGCAATTGCATCGTCAAAGCGTGCAAGTGACATAAGGTCGTCAACGGATATTGTATATTCGCCCTCTATTTTACGGCTTTCGCGGATTCCAATCTGCATTGCCGTAGAGAGTATACGTGCATTTTCGAAGCCGTCAAAGTTGTTCTTCAGAAAGCTTAAAAGCTCGAACACCTGCTCACGCGCCTCGATCTCCGCCTCGGTCACGTCAAACGGGTCGGTCGGATTCTTCTTGACCACACGGGTAGTATTGAAGTGAAGCACGTTGTCGTTATAGTTGTAGAATACGAGAATGTTTTCACGGGGATTTTTGATAACCCCCTTTTCACGAAGCTCCTTGTATAATTCGTTTATTCTCTTTTCGTTTTTGCGGTATTTGTCACGGTCAACACCCGACATTCTGAAGCAGAGAGTCATAGGCTGACAGAGGGAGTCCTTTTCGCGTCCGAGCTTGTAGGAGCATCCCGCAAGCATTGAAAGCTCACCGTCACCCGTCGCGTCAATGAAGGTATCCGCTTCAAGCTCAAGCACCTTGGATTTACCGAGAGCCTTGATTGATTTAATAAAGCCGTTTTCAACAGCTGCCTCTGTAACAGTCGTGTTGAAGAGTAGCGTGACACCGCTCTTTATCGCCATACGGTTGAGCACAAGCTTGAGTATTTCCTCATCGAAGTATAAAAGCTTGTTGAAGCCCTCCTTGCCTTCTGCATCGGTAAGCTTGTTCATTTCCTCAAAGATCTCAAGAAACAAGCTTCCGCAAAGAAATTTTCTGTCAAGCGTCACGGGCATCTGCGTCCAGTATGGCATAAAGGGGAGTACAAGCTGACTCACCGCCGCACCGCCGAGACAGTTATATTTTTCGATAAGCAGAACGTCAACTCCTCGCCTTGCAGCCGATATTGCCGCCGCAACACCTGCAAAGCCTCCGCCGACGATTATAAGCTCGTATTTGTTTTTCATAATTACACCTTCTTTATTTCATCTATCGGAATTATACATCATAAAACAACGGATTTTCTATAATTTTTTACAAATAAACTTGAACAAACGAATGATTTGTGATAAAATAACCTCGGTTAATTGAACGTTTGTTGAGGTGTTTATGGAATTTGCCGATTTGGACAGAATTATAAAAATAATTGAATGTGGCACTCGTTTACACGTCGGAGTGGTATTTTTAAACGATTTTGGCAACTTCAAAATGGCGTTGCCCTTTGAAAGAACCATTCATTCAAAGCCGTATTGTGAATATATGAAGGCTCAGCCTCTCGGGTACAAGCGTTGCTTTGCCTGCAGAACGAGAGCGCTTAACAAGGCGATAGGTGAGAGACGGGCTTTCGGCGGTAAATGTATAAACGGAGTTTACGAGTATCTTCATCCCGGAGTTATTCGTGACGAGGTATGTGCTGTAATATTCGTTGGAAATATTCTCACCGAGGACGTTTATGTCCTTTGTGAAACCCTTGAGCCTTCGGTCACTGAGGAGCAATGCCGAGAGATAGCCGAGCTTGTCGATATACATATAAAGCTTCTTGATAAGATGTATTCGGGGGTTAAAAACGGCTATCATCCGCTCGTTGCAAATATAACGAGCTATATTGAGGATAGCCTTGGCTGTGATATTACCGTCTCTCAGCTTTCAAAGGTGTTTAATTACAGTGAGAAATATATAGGTCAGCTTTTTAAGGCTCATACGGGTATGTCGGTCAGGGAATACGTTAACTCCAAAAGACTTGACAGAGCGGAGAGTCTGCTCTCTGCCACAAGACTCACCGTCACCGAAATTGCACTTCAGACGGGCTTTAACAACGTAACCTATTTCAACAGAGTTTTCAAGGCTCGTTACGGTATGTCGCCACGTGAATACAGAAACAGCGGTCGGAATTAACCGACCGCCGTTTTTAGTTCAGGCTAAATAAACGATACCACTCTGTCGATATCCTCCTCGGAGGTATCCTGATATACCACGAAGCGTACGAGCTTTAATTCATTGTCCCAGTAATGCAGGTCAAATTCCGTTGAGAGACGGTCAAGCGTCTCCTCGTCAAGCTGAAGAAATACGGCGTTCGTATCAACGGGGAAATAGGGCTTGATACCCTTATCGCAAAGCTTGTGCTCAAAGACCTTTGCAAGAGCATTGTTCCTTCTTGCATTTTCAAGCCATATTCCGTTTTCTAAAAGACATTCAAGCTGTACTGCAAGATAGGTGGATTTGTCGAAGTGCTGAAAGGATTGCTTTTGCAGATAATCAAGATGGCGTGAGAATTCTTCACGGCGGAATACGACTACCTCTCCGAACATTGCGCCTGCCTTTGTACCGCCTATGGAAAAGGCGTCAACGTCGGTTGACTCTATCATTTCGGTAAGGTCACAGTTAAGGGCGGTAAGTGCGTTTCCTAGTCTTGCACCGTCTATGTAAACATACATTCCTTCACGGTGTGCAAGGGTGCATATGTCGCGTATTTCATCAAGCGTATATAATACGCCAAGCTCGGTCGGTTGTGTAAGTACGACCACGCGCGGAAGATATTTGAAGCGCCTTACCTTAACGAGAGTCTTTTCGATTGACTCGCAATCAAGCTTTCCGTCGGCATTTCCACAGGTGAAAATCTTGTTGCCGAGAGTGAATTCGGTTGCACCAGCCTCGTTGGTGTTTATATGAGTGTCGGGTGCACAGATAACGCTTGAGTATCTGTCCAGCATCGACTTGAGGGCAAGCATATTTGCACCCGTTCCGTTAATGGCGAAGGTCGTATATATTTTATCCTTGAAATATTTCTGAAGAATTTCCTGAACTCTTTTTGAATGAATATCACCGCCGACACACCCTGTTATTTCTTCACGGTTTGCATCGGCAAGCGCATTCATTATCCGATCATCAACTCTAGCCCAAATTTCACTTTTGAATGCCTTTGAATTCATGTCCGTACCTCGCATACTTTTTTAGTAATTGTAGCATATTTGAATGCATTTGTAAACAAAAAGTATATGCCGATAAGCATATACTTTTTTGAATTATTTCTTGAGTTGGTCGATTCCATAACCGGGACCCTTATCGTTTTCAATCGCATCAAGCATTTCGTCAACGTCGGTAAAGAGAGAGTAAAGCACACGGCATTCCTCGTTGATGAATTTTGTAGCAATTGAATGCTCCATCATCTTCTGGAAGTTGTCGTAGTAGCCGTCAATGTCAAAAAGTGCAATAGGCTTTGTGTGACGCTCAAGCTGCTTTGCGGTAAGGATTTCAAAAAATTCCTCAAACGTGCCGATACCACCGGGAACGGTGATGAACGCATCCGAAAGCTCCTCCATTTTCTCCTTGCGGTCACGCATATCGCGGGTGTAAATAACCTCGTCACATTCGGGATAAACCACCTCGACGTTCTTTTCGAGGAAGAAGGTGGGGATAACGCCCGTTACCTTACCGCCTGCCTCGTGTACGCCTCTTGCCGCCGCTCCCATAAGTCCCGAACCACCTGCACCGAATACAAGGTTGTGACCTCTTTCAGCCATTTTACGACCAAGCTCCTCTACGGCTTTATTGTATTTTTCATCAATTTTAGTGCTTGCCGCACCATAAACACATATATTCATAATATACCTCCGAATTCAATATAATTAAAGTATATGCAAATTTCCTTAATATGATTATATTTTAGCATAATCCCCTCTGTATGTCAATTGCGATTATGTTAAAATCCTTTTGAATAGGCTAAAAAATCCCCTCTGCATCAATATGGTGCAGAGGGGATAGTTTATTTGAGAATTATAAATTTATTCGCTTCAAGCGTTTTGAAATACTGAGCAAGTCTTTCGTAAAGTGGCTGACACTCGTCTCCGAAACGCTCCTCAACACGCTTGCCGATGTCGATAAGCGTTGCTTCTCCGTCTATGAGAGGGAAGATAAAGCTTCCGTATTTCTCAAGGTGGATATAAGAGATTTTTGGCTTTTTGAGAAGCACCTGAGTAATCCTTTTCATAGTTCCTTTGTTTTCAATCGCAAGCGTGACGTTGCCGTTTTCATCGGCTGTCCATTTGACGTCTGCGGAAATACAAGGAACTCTTTCAAGAAAATTTTGCGATAACAATTCTTTTTTCTTCATCTTACTTTCTCTTTCTCCAGAGAGTGAATTTCAAAAGGGTGAGAATGATGATGGCAAGAAGAACGATTGCACCAATGTTTGAAACGGTTGCGGAAATGCCAAGGTGTGCCGAAAGGTCGAGTGCCTTATCAATTCCGAATACTGCAAAGAGCGCCAAGAGAATACCGACAATACCTTCTCCTGCAATCATACCTGAGCAGAAAAGAATACCGTCGTTTACGATTTCGCTCTTTTCCTCCTCGGGCTTCTTCATCTTGTCGAATGCGAGACGGATAAGACCGCCTATCATAATACAAGCGTTAAGCTGTACGGGGAGGTAGATACCGATTGCAAAGGGAAGAACGGGAATTCCGATAAATTCAATAACGAATGCAATTGCAACACCGATGAATACAAGTCCCCAAGGGAGATTGCCTCCCATAACACCTTCAACAACAAGCTTCATAAGGCTTGCCAGAGGAGCACCAAGCTCGGCAGAGCCAAAGCCCCATGCGGAGTCGAGGAGATAGAGGGTAGCACCGATTGCGAGAGCCGATGCAACAACACCGAGTATTTCACCGACCTGCTGTTTCTTAGGAGTAGCTCCGAGAATGTAGCCGGTTTTAAGGTCTTGCGAGGTATCACCTGCAATTGCGGATACGATACAGATTACCGAGCCGATTGCAATTGCACTTGCCATACCCTTAGCACCCTCCATACCCGTTACCTTGAGAACGAGGGTTGCAATGAGAAGGGTTGCGATAGCCATACCTGAAACGGGGTTGTTGCTGCTTCCTACAAGTCCTACCATACGGGAGGAAACGGTTGCAAAGAAGAAGCCGAATACAACGATTATTGCTGCACCGAGAAGAGATACGGGAATCTGAGGAATGAGCCATATTGCAAGTGTGAGAACAACCACACCGCCGATAATTAACTTCATATTGAGGTCTTGAGCCGTACGCTCATCCGAGGTAGAGCCCGATCCCTTCATACTTTTCAGAGCGCCCGTGAAGGTCTTGACGATAAGAGGAAGTGACTTAACGAGGCTTATGATACCTCCTGCCGCAAGTGCGCCTGCGCCGATATAACGGATGTAAAGGTCCCAGATGCCTCCTGCACCGTCGGTAGCAAATATTTCGGAAACGGTTGCAGTACCGGGAGCGATTATCGCTTCACCGCCGAAAAGCACGATGATAGGAATAAGCACCATCCAGCTGAGAACACCGCCTGCGAACATATAGGAGGAGATTCTTGCACCGCATATATAACCAACACTCATAACTGCGGGGTAAATCTGTGTACCGATTGTTCCTGCAAAGCCCTTGACGGTGTAGGAAACCTCACCTGCAACAGCCTTGAGACCGTCGATGATAAACTTGAAGATTGCCGCAAATCCCATACCTGCAAAAACGGTTACGGCAGAAGAGCCGCCCTTTTCTCCTGCGAGAAGAACCTCTGCACAAGCCTTGCCCTCGGGATAGGGGAGGGTACCGTGCTCCTTAACGATAAGTGCGTTACGGAGAGGCACCATAAAGAATACACCGAGAAGACCGCCGATGAGCGCGATAAGAGTTATCTCGAGTATGTCAGGCTTATCCATCTTACCCTCTGCCGCCCAAAGAAAGAGTGCAGGAAGAGTGAAGATTGCACCTGCGGCGAGTGACTCACCTGCAGAGCCGATAGTCTGAACTACGTTGCTTTCGAGAATAGAATTTCGACGCATTACTATGCGAATAACACCCATAGCGATTACCGCTGCGGGAATTGAGGCGGAAACCGTCATACCGACACGAAGTCCGAGGTATGCGTTTGCCGCACCGAATATCACTGCAAGAATTATACCAATGATGATGGAGGTCACCGTCAATTCGGTAGTTACCTTCTCGGCAGGGATATAGGGCTTAAAGTCCTTTTTTGAATCCATTTCTTTTAAAAATCCTTTCTGTTAAAAATTTAACACATAACGCTTGTCATTATATCATAGGTTAGAGAATATTGCAATAGATTATTTGAAATCGGCAAGAACTTTTAAAAGTATTTTCCAAAGAGTCTCAACCGACGGGATATTAAGTCTTTCCTCAACCGTGTGTATTCCCGACATATTCGGTCCAACCGAAATGCAGTCGAGTCCGTCAATGCCCGATGCAAACACGCCACATTCAAGACCTGCGTGTATTGCTTCCACTCTTACGGGCGCTCCGCTTATCTCCTCTGCGCACTTACACCATATATCACGAGTTTTTGACTCGTTGAGATATTCCCAAGGCGGATAAATACCCGAAACCGATATTTCGGCACCGAGCGGATGTGCAAGGGTGCGAAGCCTTTCCTCAAGCCACTTCATCGCGCTTATCTTACTTGAGCGGAGCGAGAATATAAGCGTCACCTTGTCCTCATCTGTTTTCATTATACCGAGGTTTTGCGAGCTTTCGACAAGTCCCTCAATATCTGCGCTCATCGTGACAACACCCTGATGAGCTGTGGCAAGAAACGTGATAAGCTCTGCCGCCTTGCCGGCGATAAGCGAAGCATTTTCATTTTTATTAACGCTCACTGAGTAGGTAAATTCAGGCTCGGCGGAAATGATTTCGGCTTTGACCGTCTCGAGATACTCAAGCAGCTCTTTTTTGACTATTTCCGCATTGTGTACGAAAATTTCCGCCGTGGCTGACCTTACGATTGCGTTGGTTTTATCGCCACCCGAAAGGGATACAAGTCCGTAATTGATGCTTTCTCTGAGGTGATTCAGTACACGTCCCATAAGAATGGAGGCGTTAACTCTGTTTTTGTTTATCTCAACTCCCGAATGACCGCCCTTCATACCGTCAAGGGTAATCTTTAAGCATTCACCGCTCTTGTGAACCCTTTTGATAGGAACATCGATTTTAATATCTGCACCTCCTGCGCAGGATACCGTTACAACGTCCAGCTCCTCTGAGTCGAGGTTTATCATATACTTTCCGTGAAGAAGGCTCATATCAAGCTTCAACGCACCGAGCATACCAATTTCCTCGTCGGTTGTGAATACCGCTTCAAGAGGAGGATGAGGAAGGTCGGTAGAGTCAAGAAGCGCCAGTATTATCGCCGATCCGATACCGTTGTCACCACCGAGAGTGGTGTTTTTCGCACCGAGCATATCTCCGTCAATAAAAAGGTCGAGCCCGTCCTTCTCAAAATCGTGAGTGCTGTCCTCTGTCCTTTGACAAACCATATCGAGATGTCCCTGCAAAATTACGGGAGTACTGTTTTCGTACCCCTTTGCTCCGTTTTTGAATATGACCACGTTGCAGGCGTCATCCTTAATGCACCTTAATCCGCGTGTCTTTGCAAACTCCACGCACCATTCGGAGATTTTTTCCATATCTCCCGAGCCGTGAGGAATTGCACACATTTCCTCAAATATTTCAAAAATCCTTGCGGGCTTCAGTCCTTCAAGCTTTTTCACGTTGACCTCCAAAAATCATATTGTGAAAAGTATAACATAAAATATGTATTTTATCAATAAATACTTGAAAAAATCTTGTATATATGCTATCATTTATTAGTTTTTTATGAGGTGCTATCATATGGATAAAGAAAGAATTATTTCCCCGATTGCATATATCAAAACCGACTTTCCCGATAAATTCGGAGTACCGAGACAAAGCGGAAGGGTAGACTCACTTGTAGGTGAGATAGTATTTCTTCCCGAATACAGTGCTCACGAGGCTTTCCGAGGGATTGAGGAGTTTTCTCATCTGTGGCTGATATTTGACTTTTCGCTTGCACACCGCGAGGGCTTTTCACCTACCGTGAGACCTCCGAGGCTTGGAGGTAATACAAGAGTCGGAGTCTTTGCCAGCCGCTCTCCCTTTCGTCCCAATTCAATCGGTCTTTCCTCCGTCAAGCTTGAGAGCGTTGAATTTCGTGACGGCATTGCGGTATTGCGAGTCAAGGGGGCAGACCTTGTTGACAACACTCCAATATTCGACGTCAAGCCTTATATCCCTTATTCCGATTCCCATCCCGACGCACTCGGCTCGTACTCGGATATACACGCCGACCATTCGCTTGACGTTGTGTTTCCCGACGAACTGATTGATGCTATTCCGGAAGATAAAAGAAGGGCGCTTATAGACACCCTTTCCGACGACCCACGTCCGTCATATCAGGAGGACTCGGAGAGGGAATACGTTATGAGCTTTGCAGGCTTTGACGTGGGCTTCAGGGTGAAGGATTGTACTCTCACCGTGACGTCGGTGAAAAAATTATGAATGTTTATATAATTTGCTATTATTGTTAATAATTGGATGATAAAATATTTTCACTAAATTATAAGGAGTATTTATATGCTTTCAATACAGAACGTGTTTAAGAGGTACACAACCGGCACGCTTGTACAGACTGCGCTTGACGGAGTATCCCTCAATCTCCGTGACAGTGAATTCGTTGCCGTTCTCGGACCGAGTGGCTCGGGTAAGACCACTCTGCTGAACGTCATCGGAGGTCTTGACAGATATGATTCGGGAGACCTTGTAATAAACGGAATATCTACAAAAAAATACCGTGACAGAGATTGGGATTCCTACCGTAATCACGCAATAGGCTTTGTCTTTCAGAGCTATAACCTGATTCCTCATCAGACGGTGCTTGCTAACGTAGAGCTTGCTCTTACAATTTCGGGTATATCCAAGGCGGAAAGACGCCGCCGTGCTACCGCAGCTCTTGAGGAGGTAGGTCTCGGAGACCAGCTTCATAAGAAGCCTGCGCAGATGTCTGGTGGACAGATGCAGAGAGTCGCAATTGCAAGGGCACTTGTCAACGACCCCGAGATACTCCTTGCTGATGAGCCGACGGGCGCACTTGACACCGACACGGGAGTTCAGGTTATGGAGCTTTTGAAGAGGGTTGCCGAGAAAAGACTTGTAGTTATGGTTACTCACAATCCCGAGCTTGCCGAAACCTATGCCACCCGTATCGTCAAGCTTCGCGACGGAAAAATAACCGACGACTCCAATCCCTTTGAGATTCCCGAAACCATTCCCGCTCATCACGAAAATATGGGCAAATCCTCAATGTCGTTTTTTACAGCCCTTGCACTCAGCTTTAACAACCTTCGTACCAAGAAGGCAAGAACTCTTCTCACCGCCTTTGCAGGCTCTATCGGTATTATCGGAATTGCCTTGATTCTCTCTCTTTCGACGGGTGTAAACGATTACATTTCAAGCGTGCAGAAGGATACTATGACCTCCTATCCTATCCAGGTTGATTCACAGACTCTTGACCTTATGGGCGTGATGCAGAATACCAATCTTTATAACATCTCCTCAGAGCTGACTCACGATACGGATGCCGTGTATTCAAATCCCGCAGGCTTTCATATGGCGTCGGGCTTTACCACAAGCTTTACCGAAAACAATCTCACGAGCTTCAAGGAGTATCTTGATGATCCCGACAGTGAGATACACGAATATATAGGTGAAAACGGTATCGTTTATTCTTACTCCACAAGCTTTGACGTTTATTCCTACGACCCAAGCGGCGAGCTTCTCAATACAGACGGCTCGACTCTTAACCCTCAATATTCGGCAATGAATTCAATGATGCCCGAGAGTGCGTCAATGATGATGGGAAATATATCAAACTTCCAGAGGATGATACCTGGCAAAAGCTCTCCTATCAGCCCTGCAATTACTGACGCATACGAGCTTTTACACGGTGAATGGCCCAACGCTTATGACGAAGCGGTGCTCGTTCTTAACAAGAATTACGAGGTTGACGCAAACGTTCTTTATCAGCTTGGCTTCCTTCCTGCAGAGGAGTACAGAACGACCATGCAGAAAATTGCCTCGGGTGAGGAAATAGAGCTTCTCCCGGTTAAATTTTCATACGAAGAGGTGCTCGAGAAGGAGCTTATGCTCGTTCCTGCGTGTGATTTATATAAGGAGAATGAACACGGCACGTTTTCCAAAATCGAGGAGACCTCCGCTGACTTTAAGGAGGTGCTTGATAATAGCTTGAGGCTTCGTATAGTCGGAGTTATAAAGCCGTATGAGGATACCGACTCGTTTTATCTTACCTCCGCAATTGCTTATACCGAGGCGCTTGAGGATTACGTTATAGAGTATACCGATAACAGTACAGTCGTACAGACTCAGCTTTTAAATCCCGAGATAAACGTTTTGAACAGT
>JAFYTG010000166.1 GCA_017558945.1 Clostridia bacterium | reverse complement strand
CAATGAAGAAAATCGCCTTTGGTGATTTTCAACCGAAATTATTCATTATTCATTATTAAATATTCATTCGCAGTCAGTGATACATTTACTACAACGTTCATACAGAAAAAGAAATAGGTCTATATATAAACCTACCGTAAAAAACAATTTAGGGTTATATATAGACCTAAAATATTAAAGTAATAAGTAAGATGTAATAGTGAAGAGGTGTGGTTGAAAGCTTCGCTTTCTCCATTTTATTCGGTTATTATCTGATTATTTTTTGAAAACCGTGTGCGGTTTTCTTCCTTAATGTTTCACAAAGTGAAACATATCGAGTTGCGAAGCAACATATCGAATATTTACTCGGAGAAAGCCGAGTAAATATATATCGCAAATCCCGAAGGAATTTATATCGCCGCCGAAGGCTTCATTTGCGAAGCAAACATCATTTCCTTAACGTTTCCCTTGCCAATCGAAAAAATATATTGTATAATATAACAAGTCCTGCGATAATCCGACGGCACGGGCGTTTTATCCAGCGAGAAAAACAAAGGAGCATTAACTATGGCTAAAATCATCTACAAGTCCAACGGCAAGCCCGAAAAAAAGCCGAGAATATACTTTGCAAGTCACCCCGAGGATTTTTCAAGGCACTTCGAAAGGCTTTCCGAGGACATTTATAAATCTCACGACGTGGTATTTTATTACACCGAAAATATGACAGAAGCACTCACCGAGGAAAACAAGACCCTTGATATCGGTCGTTGCAACCTCGTTATCGTGCCCGTGACCCTCAAGCTTCTCACCGAGGAAAACCGAGCGCTTACCGAGGATATTCCGTATGCAAAGAGTCAGAACATACCCGTTTTGCCCGTTATGATGGAATCGGGACTCGGCACGCTTTACAAAAAGGCGTTTGGCGAGAGTCAGTATCTTGACCCCTATTCCAAGGACTCGACCGCCATCTCCTACAAGGAAAAGCTCCGCAAATATCTTGATTCGGTGCTTATCGGACGAGAGCTTGCAGACCGCATACGCAAGGCGTTTGACGCCTTCGTTTTCTTAAGCTACCGCAAGATAGACCGAGCCTACGCCAACACCCTGATGCGCCTTATCCATTCCGACCCAGAGTGCCGTGATATCGCAATATGGTTTGACGAATTTTTGACTCCCGGCGAGAGTTTTAAGGAAAACATCGAGAATATGCTTACCGACTGTGACCTTTTCACCGTCCTCGTCACACCGAGAATACTTGAAAAGGTGCAAAACGATAACGGAGATACGGTGGACAATTACGTCGTATCCACCGAGCTTCCTCTCGCACGCGAAAAGGGACGGGACATACTTGCCGTCGAAATGGAGGAGACCGACAAAAACGCCCTTCACACTATTCAAATCGACTCAACCGTTCTCCCCGACGCTACCCTCAAGGAGCGCTTTATTGCCTCTCTGTCGAGCGTTGCAATCGCCAAAAACGACAACGACCCCGAGCACAATTTCCTTATCGGACTTGCCTATCTTGAGGGAATCGACGTTGAGACCGACCGAGAAAAAGCCGTGGAGCTTATCACCTCCGCCGCTGAAAACGGACTTCCCGAGGCGATGGAAAAGCTTTACGGAATGTATGAAAACGGCGTCGGCGTAAGCCTTGACTACAACGAGTCACTCCGCTGGGCAAAAGCTCTTTACGAGCATCACCTTGAGAAAAACGGCGAAAAAAACGCCGAAACCGTAAAGGCGGTACAGTCGTTGGTTGCGGCGTATCATTACGCAGGCAAGCATCGGGAGGCACTTGGGCTGATTGAGGAATACTATCCCATCCACGAGGAGCTTTTTGCCGAGACCTCCCCCGAAATGCTTGAGGCAATCGAGCTGCTTGCCTACTCATACAGTGCCGTCGGTCAGAAGGAGAAGGCACTCACCTCCTCCAAGCGCTCCTACAAGCTTCACGTCAAAGCCTTCGGAAAGCAGAACATCGACACGCTTGTTTCACTCTCCAATCTTGCGGCGGTTTACAGCGAAAACGGAATTTTTGACAAGGCGCTTCTCATTGACAAAAGAGTCTACGAAATGAGACTTGACAATCTTGGCGAAAGGCATCCCGATACCCTCAACTCACTCGCAAATCTTGCCACCACCTACGGACAGACGGGAGACGGTGAGAAAATGCTTGAGCTTTGCGAGAAGGCTCACGCACTTCTCTCGGAGGTGTCGGGAGAAAAGCATCCGCATACCCTGACGGCGCTCTCGAATTCAGCCGAGGCGTACAAGCGCTGTAACAGACCCGAGGAGTCACTTGATGCGTTTGAGAAAGCCTACCGCTTGAGACTCGAGGTACTCGGGCAGGAGCATCCCGATGCCTATCACTCACTTCTTGCACTTGAAACCGAATACGACAAAAGGGATATGCAGACCGAGAGAGCCGACCTGCTTCTGCCATATAAGGATACGGAAAACGCAAGGCTTCTCATCCCCCTTGCCTACGCTCTTTACAAATCGGACAGAGCCGAGGAGTCGATAGAGCTCTTTAAAAGGGCTCACCGACTTATCTCCGCCGAAAAGGGTAAGGAATCCGAGGAGGCAATGACCCTTGTAAACGATACAGCCACGGCGTGCTTCGTTGCCGAAAAATACGAGGACGCTCTGTGGCACTTTACCCACGCTCACGATTTGAGGAAAAGGAGGCTTTCAAGGACTCATCCCGACACTCTTCTCTCCCTTGAGGGACTTTCCAATACCCACCGTAT
>JAFYTG010000165.1 GCA_017558945.1 Clostridia bacterium | reverse complement strand
TATTGGGGAGTAAGAGATTTTACAAATAATCTCTTCGACGAGATGTTTTACGATATGTTTGTAAGGATGTGTGAGCGCCACCCCAATACAACTCCTCACCGATACGTCAAGGAAAGCTTTTATTACGAAAACAGTCGCAGAACGGTATTTATGAGCACCACTCCTGTTGACGATATGAGGATTGCCGCCGAGCGCTTTGTCGAATCTGTCGCAAAAACAAGGTTGAATGCCGTGAGACATACCGGTCCTACCGTACTGTTTAAGTATTTTTGCAAGGCGGGATATCGAAACGTTGGTGCCGAGCTTATGTATTCTCCCGCCGAGATTTGCTCGTCAGCTCTCAGAGGGGTAAGGAGGGTATACGGAAACAGAACAATTGCTCATCATGCGGTACAGTGGTCGACCTACCCCCACGATACCGAGTCAAGATACCGCCGTTACCGACTTGCGTTGTTTCTTTCATATATTCACGAGATAGATGAGATAAATACCGAGGAGGGACTTTGGCGTCTTGAACAGTATTACGCCCCCTTTAACCGTTTCTCAAGGGCATGCCTTGCTCACAAGAAGGAGCAGCAGGACCTTGAGCGCTTCATTTCAACACATACGAGAACGGGAAGCCATTATACTCCGATTGCTTTTTTGAGCGGAAGGTATGACGGTTGGGAGTGCTTTGCCACCGCTACAAACGTTTGGGGAGTTGAAGGCTTTGGAACACGCTCTCCCGAAAAGGCTTGGGACGTGCTTAAGCTTTTTTATCCGAGAAGCGTGCTTGATAACTTTTATATAATGAATTGTCCCGACGAGTCTCAGGGCTTTTATACGGGTACTCCCTACGGGCAGGTGGATATATTGCCGATTGAGTCGGATAGCTTTTTTGATTATAAGCTTCTCGTTGCGGTAGGATATAATAAGGCAGAGGCTGAGGACCTTGACAAGCTTTACTCGTTTGTTGAAAACGGCGGAACTCTCGTCATAGGACTTCCTCAATTCTCGGTTACGACAAACAGAAGGGACGTTGTTTCCTGCCGACACGAGTACATATCGCATCCTCTTGCACCACGGGTAAACGGATTTGTTGAGGACACTTTGAACGGCGAGTCCGTGAGCGTAGGTGAGGTCGAGGGCTTTTCAAGCGTGCGTATTTACACCGATAGCGGTAAAGCGCTTGTCGTTGAGAAGGATATCGGTCTTGGACGCATGATACTCATAAACGCGCGTGAATGGGCGGATTCTCCTGCGGTTTGCGATGCCTACAAGCGTATTCTTGTTGAGGAAACGGAAGGACGTATTACCGACGAAAGCGTTTGGGCAAGGGGGGACGATAACGTTCAATTTGCCGTTTACGATAATTTTGACGGTAGTAAAAATGTTTACTTTATTGCAACAGATTGGTATAGCGATAGCCGTGACGGAGAGGGAATGCTTTTGCTGGACGGAAGAAGCTATGCGATACCCGTTCCCTTCGGTACTCTTATTAAGGTTGCCGCAACCGAAACGTGCGCGGTTTATCCCTTGAATGATGAATGTGAGGTTGTTTCGATAAACGATAATGAGGCTATGGTGCAGGGAATCGGCGTTTGTGAATTCGTCGTTATGAAGAACGGAGCGACGAAAAAGGTCTGCGTTGATTTTGACAAAGAAGCGCTTGTGAAAATAGGTACATAAAAATAAAAGGGACTGAATTGCGAGACTTCTCATAAGGAAGTCTCGCAGTTTTATTCGCCAAAGGCGAGTTCTATTGCTTCGCGGTTATATTATGCTTTCGCATAGTGATATTGTCCTACGGACAGTTTTTAGGGCGAATAAAATATCACTACGACCATAGGGAGTAATATCACTTTCACAAAGTGAAAATATCACTCTTTGCACAGCAAAGAATATCACTTATCTTTCTTGTTTGTTGTTAAAAGGGTTTGGGTATCACCGATGCTGGTTCTATCCGATAAGCATAAGAAAAGCCTCGATGAATTTCATCGAGGCTTTAATCATCCTTATGAGAAGTAGCCTTTTCCGTCCCTTTTATTTTTTGCTTTATTCAATAATTATTTCTGCCCTGCTTCCGCCTGATTTATCCTTGGTAACGACTATCTTGTTTCCGATGCTTCGCTTAAGCTCTGCAACGTGTGAGATAATGCCGACAAGACGCTCACCGTCGGCAAGTGAACGAAGAGCCTTCATTGCCGCTTCAAGCGATTCCTCGTCAAGTGAGCCGAAGCCCTCGTCAACGAACATAGTGTCAAGCCTGATACCGCCTGCGCTTGACTGAATTTCGTCCGACAGACCGAGTGCGAGGGCAAGGGAAGCCTTGAAGGATTCACCTCCCGAAAGCGAGCCGACGCTTCTTTTGGTTCCGTTGTAATGGTCGATGACGTCAAGCTCGAGTCCGCTTTGCCCCGATTTTGAAGCAGGCTCAGTTCTGCGAACGAGGTCGTATTGATTGTCCGTCATAATCCTGAGCCTTTTATTTGCTCGGTTGATGATTTTGTCAAAGTAATGAGTCTGTATATACGTTTCGAGCATAATTTTCGTTTTGCCCGTAATCTGACCGTTGGCGGTGTTTGAGAGCTCCTTGACCCAAGCGTATCTCTTTTCAACCTTAACGAGATTGACCGATTTTGCCTTGACGTTTTCAAGCAGTGCGGTATTCGTTGTGATACGGCTGTGAATGACCTTTGACATTCCCTCAAGAACTCCAAGCTCCTTCTCAAGCTCGGCTTGTCTTTGAGCCTCGGCTTCCGGATTTATATCGGCGCCGTCTTTCAGCCTCTTGACGATTTCTTCTTTTGCAGCCTTCAGAGAGGCAAGCCTTTCACGGCTTTTGTTGAGCCTTTCCTGAGCCTCGTTTAATTCCTTGGTGATTTTATCAGCGGCGGCGGTCAGCGTTGCGATTTCACCGTTTGCCTGCTCCGGAGTTTCAAATATCAGCCTTGTGCGAAGCTCGGAAATGCGCTTTTCAATCGTTGCATTTTCGACGGCTTTGGTCTTAACGCCGTCCTGAATTTCCAGAAGCCTGCTTCTCAAAAGCTCAATATCACGGCGTTTGTTCGGGATAAGTCCTTCTATTTCCTCTCGACGCTTGGCTTTCCTCTCGGCTTCGATTATTTTATCGGATAATTCCTTGATGCTTTGCGAAATTTCCGTAAGGCTCGATACGGTAAGAAGCTTTGCTTCGGTTGGCGTATAGTCGCCGAGAAGCGCGTTGATTTCGGCTGAAACGCTGTCACGCCTTTCCTCAAGAGTGCCCTTGAGCTTTCCTGCGTGCTCTCTTGCTGAGCTAACGGAGTCGTTGACCTTGTCAACCTCTTTTTGTAATTCCTCAAGCTCTTCCTTTTCCGGAGCGTTTTCGGGCTTTTTGGCTATACTCGGATGCGACAGTGAGCCACATACGGGACAGGGCTTGCCGTCCTCAAGTGTGTCGGCTAAAATACCCGCCTGAGAATCGAAATAAAGCTTGCTTTGAGTCTTGTATGCGTACTCCTTTTCATTGGCAAGCGCTTGCTTTTCCTTGTAGATTTCAAGTGCTGAGCGATATTCCTCCTCGGCTTGTTCAAGAGACGAAAGACCTCCCTGCAACGCATTGAGCTTGCTCGATCTTTCAAGGAGTGTGTCCTTTTCGTTTTTTAACTGAAGCCTTTCCTCTCCCGTGTGCTCAAGTGCCTTTGCTTCATTGGTCAGCGATGTGATTTCCTCTTCTGTTTTGCTGATATCATTCTCGGTATCGGATACGGTTTTTTTAGCTTTCTCGATAAAGGCTTCGTTTTTTTCGAGAGTCTCCTCCTTCTCGGAAAGCTCCTCGTAATCTGGCAGAAGCACCTTTATTTCGGCAATTTTTCTCTGAGCGACTTGATGTCGGATTGCTTAGTCTTGTCCGCCTCAAGCCTTTCTGCGAGCATTTCTTGATTCTCTGTCTCTGCTGACGTATCCGCTTCGTTCTTGTCTAAATCCTGCTTTGCTGAAATGACGTCGCGTGCCTTGGCGATTTTCATTTTAACCGAGTCAAGCTCGATTTGTAAGCTGTTCTTTTGAACGGAGACCTGTTTTTCGGTATTTGTATCTCCTTCAATTAGCCTTTCAAGAAGCCTGAGTATTCCCTCGCAGTCCATATCGCCTCTCCGTGCCCGTTCAACCTCGACGTGCTCCGCATTTTCCTCGCTGCAGGCAATACCGCTAACGTACTGAGCAATGCTTTTTCTCAAGCCGTCACACTCGTCTGCAAGAGCGCCAAGCTCCTTTTTGAGCCTTTCCTGTAACGCCTGATACCGCTCTGTCTTGAAGATGTGACGGAATATCTCCATACGATCCTTCGTCGGTGCAAGCAGAAGCTTTAAAAAGTCTCCCTGAGCAATCATTGCAATCTGACAGAATTGGTCACGGTCAATGCCGATGATGTCCTTTACGGCGTTATCGACGTCCTTGATTTTCGTGATTCTTTTGCCGTCGGGACAGATAAGCTCTGCATCGGCAATCTGCTTGGTTGTACCGTGACCGCGCTTTGATTCACGCTCGTATTCGGGATTTCTTTTGACGGTGTATACCTTGTCCCGATAGCTGAATACAAGCTCTACCTCGGTTGGAGTGGAGTCGTCTGCGTATTTGGAGCGTAGCATTGAAACCTCACGGTTATTACCGCTCGGGTTTCCGTAAAGTGCGTATGTGATGGCGTCGAAGATGGTTGTCTTTCCCGCGCCCGTATCTCCCGTGATCAGATAAAGTCCTCCGGTGCCAAGCTTTTCAAAGTCGAATTCAGTAACCTTTGCGTATGGGCCGAAGGCGGATATTTTAAGCTTTAACGGTCTCATTCAACGTCCCCCCAATCCTCCCAGAGCTGATTGATTAAATCGAGCATAAACTCTTGCTGCTCCTCGTTTAATTCACGTCCGTTTTGTGCCTCGTAGAATTCTGCAAACAGTTGAAGGGGTGACTTTGAATCAACGTTCTCAATACCGTCTATATCTCCCGTTGCGCGAGTTCGTGAGTTGTCGTAATCGAGCGTCATCACGTTCTTGTAGTAAACGCGAAGCTTTGTCAAAGCGTCGGGGATTTCCTCCTCGTCGGTCAGTGTGACGTGCATATAGTCCTCGGAATGTGTGCCCTTTCCCGTAAGCTCCTCAAAGCTTCCCTTTATCTCAACCACGTCGTGCAGAGGGGTAAGCGGTATGAGGTCAAGCAATATTTCTCCCTTTGCCTTAAGCTCAAGAACGGTAACGCTCTTTACACCGTTTGCCTCGGAGAATGAGTATTTCAATGGCGTTCCGCTATAACGTACGGTATCCTTTACGCATTTTTGCGCTCTGTGAATGTGACCGAGAGCAACGTAGTCGAAGCCCTCAAAGGCGGTAACGTCAACGTTGTCGGTTCCGCCTACGGAGATTTCCTCAGAATCACTGCGAGCCGCTCCCGT
>JAFYTG010000164.1 GCA_017558945.1 Clostridia bacterium | reverse complement strand
CGAAACTAACAAGGCTATTCTTTATCACAACGCAGAGCAGACCACCGAGGAGGTTACCTTCACGGGTAGCATCAACGTAGCAAGCGGCAAGTATACCGCAAGCTTCTCGGCAGAGGCTCTCACCGAGGCTCCTATCAGAGCAAGACTCACCTTTGGCTTCTCGGGTCAGGAAATCGGCAACTAAACAAGCATTTTTGGGGGATGAGTAAACGCTCATCCCCATTTTATGCATTACAAAAACGGATTGAGGCAAGCATTTTTATTGTTTTTAACGGCTAAAAAATATAAAAGGACGGTCCGATATGAACGAATTGATTTTAAAAAACAAGCATTTCTCCTTTACCGTAGCGGCAGACGGCAGAGTCAATGAAATAATCAACCTTTACAACAAGGAAAACGCAAACAGCACAAGTGAGGATTACCGCTTTATATATCTCATCGGCTTTGACGGAGGTGAGATATATCCCGTCTCCCTTGATTCAAATGGGGAAATTACCACCTTCACCTTTGAAAACGGCTTAAGCCTTGATATGAAGGCGGAGACCTTCGACAATTTTATGACCTTCGAGATAGTCTCCGAGCTTGACAAGAGTGTTAAGGGAGTCACCTTTGCCAATCTTAAAACGGTATACACCGAAAAGGACGGCGAATATATGCTCAACGCGATAGGTATGACGGCGTGGACAAATCCCGTATCATACGGCTATCGCAATCCCGCTCCATCCTCGGTTGCAAAGGCGTACACCATATATGACAAGGGTGTCAAGGGCGCAAAGCTCGGTATCGTTTTCTCAAGGAAGGAAGATGCCATAAAATACCTTCAGCAGCTTTCCGATACGATAGACCCCTCGGTAGGACTCGTTTCTAAGGCAGGCGGTGCTTACGCGCGAGAGTGGAGAGCAAACTTCGGTGACTATTCCTTCTGTATGAATCTTGATCCCGATAATTTCGATAACCTTATAAAGCTTATGAAGGAATACAGAATTGAACAGTGCGACGTTCATCAAGGACGCAACACCTTCCTTCAGGGTGATTTCACATTCTTCTTCACAGAGAACGGCACTCCCGAGGAATTTCACGAAAAATTCGGTAAGCGACTTGAGGCGGCGGGAATTGACCGAGCTCTTCACACCTACGCCTACTACATCGACCCCATATCCAACAATATCCTTTCCAACCCGAAATGGCAAAAGGACCTTGAGTGTTTGCCCGATGAATACACACTTTCCGAGGATATTCCGTCGGATGCGCGCTTCATCCCCACCGTCGAGGATTCCTCGGGCTTTGACGCAAGCACTCTCTACTTTGCAAAGACAAGCCGTTACATTCTCATTGACGAGGAGCTTATACGAATCGAGAAGGTAGAAGGCAACGGTCTGGGTGAATGTGCAAGGGGCTCTTGCGGTACGAGGGCGGTGGAGCATAAAAAGGGAGCAAAAATATATCACCTATCAGGTATGTTCCACATTCTCACTCCAAAGCTTGGCTCGGAGCTATTCTACTATATTGCGGACAGAACAGCAGAGGTATATAACAGAGGCGGCTTCTCGATGATATACCTTGATGCAATCGACGGAATAAGACGGCATCTTGCCGAGGGTGAGGAGTCGTGGTACTACTTCCATATGTTCCTGCACAGAGTAGTATCACAATGCAAAACACCTCCCGTGCTTGAGACCTCTGCCGAGGCTCCGTCAGAGTGGAACGTGCGAGGACGCTCGGGTGCTTGGGACTACTCGAACTATTCCACGGTTTCTCTCAAGCGCTTCATCGGAAATCACGTCAAGGAAAATCTGAAATCCATATCAAACAATATGACCTCCACTCTCGGTTGGTTCAACTTCTTCACCGACGGAAGCGCACTTTTGAAAAACACCTTCCAGAGAACTATGTTCACCGACGTGCTCGACTTCGTGGGAATGAACGCACTTCTCTACGATATGTCAATGGTTTACAACCCCTTCAGCTACAAGTCGGTAATGGAAAACCCCTTCCACAAGGCAAACGTCGATTACTATTACAACACCTACTCGAAGCTCCGCAAGTCACGTTACTTCAAGGATGATGTGCTGGAAAGAGTCAAGGATATCGGAGGTGAGTGGAGAGTAATAGAAAGAGACGGCGAATACTTTTTCCAGAGACGAGCTTACGACTTTGTAAACTACGGCTCAGCAATAGGCTTCAAGGACGTACTTAAAGGAGTCAACCACTTTGAGCGTCAGACTCCGTTTATCCGTATTGAGTCACGCTTCTCCACCCTTTTTGAAAACAAGACTCTCCTCGTTGACTTTGACGAATCAATGCCTGTCGGGGATAAGCTTGTATGCACCTTTGAGCCTCAGGAGCTCCATATCAACGGTATGGTGCTCACAACCCGTATCAAAGGCACGGGACGTGACGGTGACGGAATGCTCATATCTATTGCAAGCGGTGCAAGAGGTGAAGCGGACGGCAGACGCGACCACTTCATAGACCTGAACTTCGAGGGCTGGAGAGAGTTCACGCTTCTCGATTCAGACAACGCCGACTACGACGTTGAAAGGTATGAATTTGCAGATATACCGTACAAGAAAGCATCCTACAATACCTTCCGATTTATGCCCGTAATGGGGCTTATTAACAGACTTACCGTACGCACGGTAGGTGAAACGGGCAAAAACGCTATGATTGACGACGTATTTTACGCAAAGCATACCGATGCGCCCATCAAGTCGCCCTCTGTCACGGTTGACGGACGTACACTCACCTTTAACTGCGAGATGAAGGGCGGAGAATACCTCGAATATTATCCCGAAGCTGACAAGGCGGTGCTTTATCACAACGCAGAGCAGACCACCGAGGAGGTTACCTTCACGGGAGGTATCGAGGTTACGGAGGGTGAGTATACCGCAGAATTTTCGGCAGAGGCTCTCACCGAGGCTCCTCTCAAGGCAAGGCTTACCTTCGGCTTCTCGGGTCAGGAAATCGGGAATCAATAACGACCCGTACAGCCTGAAAAACAAATACTGCGATATTCGGCTTTGAGGCTGTAGAAGCATTTATGAGAAAATCCAAAAAAAGCTTCCCGTCAGAGATAATTCCATCGACTTAAGCCTCAAAAGCCTTGAGCTTCTGATTGTTGCTTATATAAATGCACTTTTTAAGGGACGGCGTCGGCGGAACTGCGATAAAT
>JAFYTG010000163.1 GCA_017558945.1 Clostridia bacterium | reverse complement strand
TGAGAAATTGGAAGAATACATACATTACTACAACAACGAGAGAATCTCTCTAAAACTAAAAGGAATGAGCCCGGTTCAATACCGAGCTCATTCGCAAGCAATTTAATATTTAATTTTGTCTAAACTTTTGGGTTCACTTCAGATACGAAGAGTAGCTTTTTTATTAATATTCTTTTTTGATTGCGGGAATGACCATATGATGATAGTAAAAAGTGTCAAGCGTGCGGTGCAATCTTGAATCATTTTGAGCAATAAAATCGGTTACCCCGTTGCAAAGTCTTGCAAGCTCCTCAGCGGAGGCACCTTCACTGCGCCTTATAAGCGAGGGAATAAAGAGCTTTAAAAACTCAGAATGCATTTTAAGATACTCCCACGATTTGCGCGTATTACCGTCGATTGAATCGAGATTGGTCTTGATTACCTTTTCAAATTCCGACACGAGTCCTTGTGCCGCGAGGAATTTTCTTTTTTGATCCTCCTCGTCCCAAGTCGCGTCAAAATATTTTATATACTCAAAGTCAACAAGATCAGAAAGAGTCTTGAGGTAATTTTTTACGGAAAGACCGTCTGAACCGAACGCCGAAAGGAAATACTCGTCGCTTTTTTCCTCAAAGTCACATTCTTTATCCCAAAGAGCTTCTGCCATCATTTGCATAGGAAGACCGGTAGGGAATGATGCGCGTGTGAGCTGACAGGATACCATACCGTTGAGACCTACTCTGTCAAGATTTTGCATATCGTCAAACAGTACCTTTGCAATACCGTAATAGCCTATGTCTTTTTGATGGTCCCACATAAGATGGTAATCGAAATCAAAGCTATCGGTTGCTCCCGAGCGTTCCAGCCAGTTCCTGAGGTGAGCTACGTTTTCGGCAACGCTTGTGGGCAGAGATATTTTGTTGCGTAAATAAGGTGCAACCTCTCCCGATGACAAATCTGTGTTTTTGAAGCTTTGTGAATATTTGCGTGTAATAGGAGCAAACATCAACGTAAAGCGATCCGTATTCTTTAGCTTTTCGTTTTCGGGTGCCCAAAGAAGATCTCCGTAGGCAAGGAATACGATTTTTGTATCATTTCCGGCGTTGGTGAGCCTTTCATCGATTTCGTTGAGCATCATAACGTAGTGGTCTGCGGGGATGGTGTCACGACAGCCTTCACATTCGCAAAAGCTATTGGAACAGTCTGCAAGCCAAAAGTGGAGATAATCTATATTCGGATGCTCAAGACAGTAGCTTACAACGGCATCTGTCACGGTTTTTCTTGCGATTGGATTTGAATAGCAGAGATTCGTGCCCATCGGCATATTGTTTTTGAAGTCTCGCTTTCCGTTTATTTCGGCAAGAAGGATCCTCTTGTCATCGGTTATCTCACTGCCGTCGGTTTTATCCCAACTTGACGATTCAAAGCCGAGCGGCTCGCTGGTCCATCCGTGACCTATTGCGTGATAAAGCAGACCTCTTTTGCTTATTTCCTCTTCAATTCGGTTGATGAAGCCTTGAATTCTTTCTCTCGTATATGGCTCGGGTGGAAGAAAACGGTTAGTGGAGTGGTCATACCAGCGCTGGAAGAATACTACGGGTAAAAAGAATTGAATGTAGTATCCGTTCATAGCCGCCTTGGGAATCCAGTCGATTGTGTCGATTATATGCTCGCAGGTTACGGAGCCTTCTATACATATTGCGCGGTGACGGTAGCTTGCCGCTTCGTTGATATAAACGGATATGGGAGATAGAGGGTATTGCGGAATGATTTCTCCGTCCGCGGTGTTTCTGACCCATACGCAACCAAGCTCCTTGAGAAAACGATATACCGCAATGAGCACGGAACGGGGATTATTTCCCGAAATTTTGCCGGACGTATCTTTGACGTCAATGAGTATTGCGTCGTCAAGTCTTGAATCCTTGACGGCGGGCATTTCATTTGTGAAGGAGTCGTCCATACCTACCCAGATAACGTTTTCAAGAGAGGGATTGTAGCTTTTATAGCTGCAAATTTCCACTATCGAATCGGAGTCTATGATCTTAAGGTACTTATAAAGCTCTTCAATGGCAAAATTGACCGTTTTATCGTCACCTATTTTTGCAATTGTAATTTTCATATACTATCTCCGGTTTTATTTCTGTGCTATAACGTAGCGTACTCTGTGGTAGTAGAAGAAGCAGTCAAGTACTCTGTGAAGCTTCATTTCGTTCATATTTATAAGGTCGCAAAGCTTTTCCATTGCAGCCACTCTTTCCTCCTCGGAGGCACCGTTAGCACGAAGAATGAGTGCTTTGCCGTACTCCTTGGTTATCATAGCGTGGAGTGACAGGTATTCCCAAGACTTGCGGAGATTTGAATTGTCGAGAGTATCGAGATTTACGCCGATTGTCTTTTCAAACTCCGAAATAGTACCGATTGCCAAGGGGATGCTCGTCTTATGAGCTTCACAGCGTTCGGGAGTAGCGTTTCGGATGAAGTTAGGATCAATAAGCTCGGAAAGTCTCTTGAGATATTCCTTAACAGCAAGACCGTCCGCACCGAATGCCGAGAGGAAATATTCGTCGCTCTTTTCCTCAAAGTCACATTCCTTGTCCCAAAGACCCTCTGCCATCATATACATAGGAAGTCCCGTAGGATAGGAGGCACGGGTAAGCTGACAGGATACCATACCATTGAGTCCTATCTTGTCAAGATTCTGCATATCGTCAAAAAGAGTCTGTGCGACCTTGTAGTAGCCGACGTCGTTGTGATGGTCCCACATCAAGTGATAGTCATAGTCAAAGCCGTCCTCGACTCCGGTGCACTTCTGCCAATTCGTGAGGTGAGCCACGTTTTCAGCCACGTTTGCGGGAATGATAAGCTTGTTTCTCACGAAGGGGGCGGTCTCGGTGCTTGAGAAGTCAACCGTCTTGAAGCTTTGAGCATAGCTGCGAGTGATAGGCGCGAACATCATAGTGAAGCGGTCGGGGTTATTTATCTTTTCTGTCTTGGGAGCCCAAAGCAAATCGTAGTAAACGAGGAATACAACCTTAGTGTCACAGCCTGCCGCCGTAAGCCTTTCGTCGATAGCGTTAAGCATCATAACGTAATGGTCGGAGGGGAGAGTGTCGCGGCACTTTTCACACTCGCAGAAGCTGTTCGGGTAGTCTGCAAGCCAGAAGTGAACGAACTTAACCTCGGGATGAGAAATGCAGTAGTCTGCAACCGCATCGGTCATAAGCTTTCTTGCCGTGGGGTTGGAGTAGCAGAGATTAGTGTTCATGGGAACACCCTTGAGGAAGGCTCTCTCACCGTTAAGCTCGGCAATAAGCACGCGCTTTTCATCGGGAATGTTGGCGCTGTCCTCCTCGTGCCAGCCTGCAGAGTCAAATCCGAGAGGCTCACTCGTCCAACCGTGACCGATTGCGTGATAGAGAAGGCTTCTCTTGGCGATTTCCTCCTTGATACGCACTACCATTCCTCGTATTGCTTCGTTGTCGAGAGGCTCGGGAGGAAGGAAGTGATTTGACTTATGTGTATACCAACGCTCAAAGAATACTGCAGGCAGGAAGAACTGTATGTAATAGCCGTTCATTGATGCCTTGGGAATCCAGTCAAGCATATCTATGATATGCTCAAAGGATATTGCACCCTCGATACATATTGCGCGGTGGCGGTAGCTTGCCGCCTCGCAGACGTATGTGGTAACGGGAGTCATTGTGTAGGAGGGGATTATCTCACCGTCGGAGGTATTTCTCACCCAAGCGCATCCAAGCTCCTTGAGGAAGCGGTAAACTGCAATAAGCACGGCTCTGGGGTTATTACCCGAGATAACACCCGTTGAGCTTGCAACATTGATGAGGATTGCATCGTCAAGACTTGCGTCCTTGACCTTGGGCATTTCAGCGGTAAAGGAATCGTCCATACCTACCCAAAGAAGTCCTTCAAGCGTTTCGTCGTACTTTTCGTAAACTCTGACGTCGATAAAAAGCTCGGGGTCGATAAGCTTCAGATATTTGTTAAGCTCTTCAGCCGCAAAAACGACTGTTTTGTGATTTCCGATTCTTGCAAGCGTGATTCTCATTTTTTAAAATCTCCTTATTTTTGATAGCAATCAATTATTTCGCAGGTATAGATTGTATGATAGTCATTGTTGGGATAATTGTCTGAAATAAGGCTCTTGTCAACAAATCCTTCGGGGTTGATTTTGCTCTTGTAAATAATTTTTCCAACAAGAACAAGATTTGCTTCGGGGATAATCAAGCTGCCGTTTTCGACTCTTGCAGAAAGCCCGCAGGCTTCAAGCTTGTCGCCGTCGCGACCGCTGTTTTTGCCACAGTAAACGAGCGCCTTTTTCCATTTCTCATCGAAAAACGAGAGGGTTAAATATTCGGTGTTTTCCGAAAGCGTGTGAGTATAACGCTGAGGACGTACAAATACTGTAAAAACGTTTTTGTTCCAAAGAACTCCGCATTCACCCCAGCTTACCGTCATAGCGTTGTACTTGTCTCCCGATACTGCGCCAAGCAATGCAAAATCACCGCCTATTTTCTTAAACGGGTCAAATTCGGGAAGAGTAGTTTTCTTAAGCTCGCTCATAAAAACTCCTTAATCAATTAATTCCGAAAGCCTTGCTTCAAGCAAAACGCCTTCTCTTGTCGGGTAATCGAATTGCTTTGAATAGCCCACGACGTTGTAAATGAAATCGCAGGCGCGCTTGACGGAGGCATCAAGCGAGTCACCCTTCAAAAGCCTTCCGAGAAGCACTGATGCAAAAATATCACCCGTACCGGGATAGCTCTTTTCGTGCTTTTTGTGTATGTATCGGCAAAGCTTTTTGTCCTCGCCCATCCATAGAGCCCCTACTCCGTCGGGAGCTTCAACTCCCGTTATTACCACCTCTCCTGAGCAAAGCTCGGTCAGTGCAAGGGTAATCTCATAAAGCTCGTCATCAGTATATGCGGATTTCGGTGTTCTGTCAAGCAGGAAAGCCGCCTCGGTTATATTGGGGGTAATAACGTCGGCACGCTTGACAAGACGCTTCATTCCCTCACGCATCTCTTCCGTATAGGTGGAATAAAGCACTCCGTCATCACCCATTACGGGGTCAACGAAGATAAGAGCCTCGTCGGGAAGGGAGTCTATCATTTCAAGGGTTATGTCTATCTGCTCAGCGTTACCGAGAAATCCACTGTAAAATGCGTCGAATTCCACCTTTTCCTTCTGCCAGTGCTTCCACCACCCCTCCATATCGGGAGTAAGGTCGCGGAAAACGAAGCCCGTATATCCGCCCGTATGAGTGGAAAGGGAAGCGGTGGGCAAGGGGCATACCTGATGTCCCATTGCGGATAATGTGGGGAGAATTACCGAGAAGGAGCATCTGCCAAAGCCCGATAAGTCGTGTACGGCGGCAATCTTTAAAACGGGATTTTTCACGACAGCATACCTCCGATTCCTATAAGGTCGAAAATAAGACCGCCCAAAAATCCGACTGCAAATAAAACGAGAATGAATTTCAGGTTATCCCTTTTGTTGTGATTTACACGGATAAGCACCAAAAGTCCCGTACCTGCACCTACAAGAAGTCCGCTCATCATAGAGCCGGCGGAGATAATTCCTCTGACGTAAAGCTCGGCTAAAACGACCGATGCGGCACAGTTTGGAATAAGTCCGACGAGTGAGGCGATAAAATTTGACAAAACGGGAATTCCCGAGAAAAGCTCACCGATTCCGTCCTCTCCCGCAACCTCAACGAGTGAATGCACCGCAAGGCTGACAAGAAGTATAAAGACGAAAATCTTTACGGTGTGAAAGAGTGCGGATTTGAAAATGCCGTTATCCTCACAGTGACAGCCCTCCTCGTGACAGTGATGCTCGATGCTTTCGTGAGCGTCTCTCTTCCATAAAGCATCGAGAACAAAGCCTGCAACGGTTGCGATAACCAGCTTTGAGCAAAGCAGAATAAGTATGTCACGAACGGGAATACCGCCCGATAAAAGCACCGCAATCATCTCGTCC
>JAFYTG010000162.1 GCA_017558945.1 Clostridia bacterium | reverse complement strand
CCGATTGCAAATATATGACCCCCGAGGTAAAGAAGCTTCTTGATGAGTTTATTTGCGGAGGCGGCAGAGTTATTGCCACCTGCGATTATATAAACGACGAGATAAGCGGCGCCGTATACAGCGCGACTCCTTGGGACTATATCACCTCCCCCATTGTGTTTGAGGGTGATACCAAGGGAATCCGACTTATGCAGAGAGACTCGGACAACTCAAGAATCTTCTACATATGCAATGAAGCATATACCTCCGCCTCGGTCAGTGCAAAAATTGAAGAGGGCGGATATCTGTTAAACCTCACCGACGGTAAGATTACGGCGGTCAAGGGTGACACGCTCGCACTCACTCTCAATATGGGCGAAATGGTGGCTCTCATTTATACAGATGCCGAGATAAAATGCGACAGTGACACGGAGTATACCGAGGAAATGCTTCTTGACGGTGAATATACGTTAAGAAAAACGAAGCAGTTTGTAATTGATATAAACAATTTCTACTCCAAGGATATCACCGATAAGGACGTCTGCGTCAGACTCGGTGACTGGAGAGAGCTTGTGGGTGACTCCTTCTCGGGAAGCTGTGTATACACGACGGAATTCTCCGCACCCGAAAAGAAGGATATGGTGCTTGATTTAGGTGAGGTTTGCTATTCCTGTGAGGTGTTTGTGAACAAGGTCTCAGTCGGCGTTAAGGTAATGTCTCCCTATCGCTTTGAGATTCCCGAAGAGCTTCTCAAGGATACCAACCTGCTTGAGATAAGGGTTTCCAACACCGCCGCAAATGAATTCGTGTACACGGACAGCTTTGATAAATGGGGCGAGTCAATGCTGTCTCCCTATCACAATTATACCAAGGAATTCCACAAATCCACGCTTAAGAGCGGACTTATCGGTCCCGTAAAGCTTTATTATTGACGGAATAAAATACAGAAAGGACATACTCTCTATGAAAAAACCGCTATTATCGGAAATGACCCTTCGCGAAAAAATCGGTCAGACTCTGCTCGTCTATCAATATGACATTTACAACACGTCCGAGGTCGGTCACGACGGCTTGATACGTGATCCCGAGCAGGCAAGAAGGGTTTGCGAAAAAGAGCAATTCGGAGTATTTTACGGAGAGCAAACAGGCATTTTTTACAGAACCGCAGATGCAAACGGCTCTCACGCGCTTGAAATTTCCGAGAACGGTGACTTGAAGGTAGAAAGCGCCGTCTACAAAAAATTCATTGAGAAGCAAGCATCCTACGTGAAAATTCCTCCCCTCATTGCTGGAGACTACGAAAGAGGTGCAACCCGTACCTTTACCGACCTTTCGGCAATCTGTAACGGTGCGGCAATCGGTGCGGCGGACTCGGAGGAGCTTGCGTATCAGCTTGGCGTTACCGTTGGACGAGAGCTGAGACTCGGAGGCATAAACTGGAGATGGTATCCCGTTGCCGACGTCGGAAACCGTAACGGCACAGCCACGGGCAGAAGTCTTGCAATGGACTTCCCCGAGCGTATGGTAGGTCTTTCAAAGGCTCTTATCAAGGGTATGCAAAGTGAAAACGTTGCCGCCTGCGTAAAGCATTTTCCGGGTAACGACCGCCGTGACGGACGCGACTCTCATTTTACAAGCTCTTCAATAGATTACACCATGGAAGAATGGTGGGCAGAGCAGGGCAAGATATTTCAGGATATAATCAACGATGGCGTATATTCGGTTATGATATCCCATCACTCATTCCCTGCGGCAGACGACAGACAGATAGACGGAAAATACGTTCCATCCACCATATCCAAGAGGGTTATAACCGACCTTCTCAAGAACGAAATGGGCTTCAAGGGTGTCGTTATAACCGACGGTATCACTATGGCAGGTCTTTGGTCGCTTATGCCGTATGAGGATTTGATTGTCGAGCTTATCAACGCAGGTAACGACGTCATTCTCGGTGCAAAGCTTTGCTCAGGTGACATTATCGAGAAGGCAGTGCTTGACGGCAGAATTTCCGAGGAGAGAATAAACGATGCTTGTCAGCGCATTCTGGATATGAAGGAGAAGATCGGACTCTTCAACGAGGGTAACAACGAGCTTCCCTACGGCGTTGAGGAAACGGTTGCCGAGACCAAGCGTGTAAACGGAATTATTGCCGACCGCAGTATGACCCTCATCCGTGACAGAAACAGCTTACTCCCCTTAAAAGCGGAAGAGATAAAGAAGGCTTCCATCATCATTTCAACCCACTGCGACACCTTCGTTGATGACCTTGAGGTTTTAAAATCCGAGCTTAAAAAACGCGGAATAGAGGTCTATATGCAGAGAAGACTCCGTAATGATGCCGAGCTTAAAAGCATCTCGGATAACAGTGACCTTATAATTTACGCAGGCTTTATCGAGGGACATATGCCCAAGGGCGGACTCCGTTTCTTCGGTGAGGAATGTGAGACCTTCTACTTTGCCTTCAATCACGGCAAGGAAAAATCCGTCGGCGTTTCCTTCGGATATCCTTATATCCATTACGATATAATGGAAAACGCAGACGTATTCATCAACGCCTACAACAAGTCTCCCGAGGCTCAGAAGGCGTTCGTCAAGGCTATATTCGGTGAGATAGAAATCGTCGGAAACAGCCCCGTGCACATCATTCCCAAGCCTATATCAAGATAACGCAAAAATGCAGAAGCATATCAGGTATGCTTCTGCATTTTTTTGTATAACGAAAAAAAATCGCATCAGGAATTTCCTGATGCGATAATTTTAAAGAGCCGAGCTCTTGAAATTTGCAAAGCGCTTGACAATAAGAAGAATCAAAGCGATGGAAACGGCTATCATTACGGGAAGTGAAATCATAAAGACACGCCATCCGAAAAGCTCGATTATACGGGGCATAACGTACGCCGCAAGCATAAAGCTGAAGGCGGCTCCCGCATTAATGATTCCTGCCGCACTTCCGCTGAGTCCGTAGCGGGTAAAATACATCGTGTAGTAATTTCGGAGCAATGCCGCAACCGCCTCAAGACAGGCAATTACCGCAAACATTGCAACCATAACGGCTATGGGAAGCTTGCCGACGAAGATACACGCAACAAAAAACGGAAGCATTGCGCCGTATACGAGCACAAGAGACAAAAGCTCGTTCTTGGAGTTAGCCACGAATTTTCTTGCAACGAGGTTTCCGACGATACCCGCAACGAGCAGAAGTGCCGTGAGCACGTTGCCGAGCGAGGGGCTTACGTTATCGTAATTCTCAACGAACATAACCGAGGTAAGAGTCGACCTTGATTGGCTTACTGTTACGACGAGAACAACCATGAGAAGCATAACGAAAAATCCGCTTGCGCCGAAAATCTGAAGCTTCGAGCGTCCCTCAAGCTTATCGGCGGAGCTTGAACCGGTCTCGATTTTATCCCATTTCATAAAGGGATTCACACGCTTTTCGGCGATATGCAACGCAACCGCAAATACAAGAAGGCTGATTGCCGAAATTGCGAAGTTGTACTTCCAGTCACTTACCACCGCGCCGATTAGATAGGAAATGAGAAAGCCCGCGGTAGAGGTAAAGGACAGGTAAAAAATCATTCTTGAACGGTCGCTTCTCACAAGCTGTGAGGAGACTATCTTGAATATCGACGGCCATATACCGAACTGTATAATTCCGTTGAATACCCAGGAGGCAAGCATTACGTAATAATTCTGACAGAAGAATATTACGGTGTTGGATACCGTCGCACCGATAAGTCCGATTTTTATAAGCTTTTCGGGACTGTATTTATCTGCGCAGGTACCTCCGACGACCTGCAAGGGAGTATAGGCAAGATAAAACAGCGCCGTTATTGCACCCGTCTGAGATTTGGTCAGAACACCGTCCGCAACGATGCTTGCAAGGGATGAATTGTAGCAATTCTTGGTCATACTGACAACGGCGTACATTACCCACAAAAACCAGAAAAACGTACGGCTTATGCCCTTGTTTTCAAGGTGTATGTTGACGTCACGCTCTATGTCAATTTTCGATTGATTTTCCGACATATAAAGCTCCTTTTAATTTATCACAGAGCATATCATAGCACACTTTACCGCAAAATACAATACCTTGACTGAAATTAACAGCGTATTTTTTCATTCAATGGATTATACAACTCCGTGTTTTTCAAGCTCTTCTACGATATAACCAAAAAAGTCTCTTTCATCTCCGCGATAAGCAGGATGGTAGGTGTTTATAGTCGGTATCTCCGCATCCGCTCCAAGCCCGAGAGCCTCTATAACGGAATCCTTTCCACAGCAAATAATCACAGTCGGATGTATATATTCAATTTGCTTTATCAGATTATCGTGAAAACGGGTCGCGTGACATTCAAAGCAAAGAGTTTCCTTCGATTTGTTACTGTTGGTATTTCCTCCGCCCCCAAGCTTTTTAAGGTTGATAATCGCAGACCGTCGGCATATTTTTTTATGCGTTTCTTCACCGTCCCGAACGATGCTCATTTCCTCATTTATCTTGTCAAAATCCGGTTTTGTGTGGCTGTCATACGCTTGTAGAATTATGGCCGCCATTATACCGAAGCGCTTCCACATTTTCGTCTTTCCGTCCCATGGGTCACCTCCGTCAACGGATACGAATTTTATTATTCTGTCATCCGTCACCTCGCAGTCGTTTGCATTGTTTACCTCCTTGAGAACAAAAAGCGGTCTGACTTCGTTTGAAAACCAAGTATCAGGGTCAAATATTCCGTCCCCAAAAAAGACACTCTGCTCTTCGGAAACATTTGCCCACTCACGAACCTCCCTAGCCCATTCCTTCATAAATGAATCGTATTCACTGTTGTATTTTTCTTTATACGTTAAGTTCATATTCGGTAACTCACCAAGCTTTTTATCTTCCGAATGACCAAAGTATCATATCCATTTTTCTCGGAGTCCAAAAGGCTGTATTAAATTTCAAATTCAGTT
>JAFYTG010000161.1 GCA_017558945.1 Clostridia bacterium | reverse complement strand
CTACAAGACCCTTGTAAGCGATAAACTTACCTGCAAAAAGGAGTCCCTGACCGCCGAAGCCTGCAAGAAGTATTTCTGTTTTCATATTACTTTACCTCCTTTTCGGCGCTTCTGTCCTTATATACACCGAGAGGATAGTAGGGAATCATCTTCTCGTCAATCCACTCGAGCGCCTTTTGAGGTGTAAGACCCCAGTTAGTAGGACATGCGGAAATAACCTCGATAAGAGAGAAGCCCTTTCCGTTTATCTGATTCTCAAACGCCTTTTTGATTGCCTTTTGAGCGTTCTTAACGTTCTTTACGTTGTTAACAGCAACTCTTTCTATGTACTCGGGACCGTCAAGAGTTGAAAGCATTTCGGATACGCGGATGGGGAAGCCCGTAGTGTTGGTATCTCTTCCGTAAGGAGAGGTTTGTGTAACCTGACCGGGAAGGGATGTGGGAGCCATCTGACCGCCCGTCATACCGTAAATTGCGTTGTTAACGAATATAATAGTAATATTTTCGTTACGTGCTGCAGCGTGTACGGTTTCAGCCATACCGATGGAGGCAAGGTCACCGTCACCCTGATATGTAAATACAACGTTTGAAGGATCGGATCGCTTGAGACCGGTTGCAACAGCGGGAGCTCTGCCGTGTGCCGCTTCAATCATATCACACTTGAAGTAATCGTAAGCCATAACCGCACAGCCAACGGGTGCAACGCCTATCGTCGTTCCTTCAATTCCGAGATCATCGATTGCCTGAGCAACGAGACGGTGAATAATGCCGTGGGTACAGCCGGGACAGTAGTGAAACTGTAAATCCGAAAGACTCTTAGGCTTTGAATAAATAACTGCCATTAGTTTTTACCTCCTTCAACCTCAACAATTTTTGCAAGTACCTGCTCGGGAGAAGGAATCATACCTCCGACTCTGTTGCAAAGGTGTACGGGCTTCTTGCATTCACAAGCAAGCTTGATATCCTCAAGCATCTGACCCATTGACATTTCAACGCTGATAAATGCTTTAACCTTGTTAGCGGCTTCAAGAATAGGCTGCTTGGGGAAGGGCCATACGGTGATAGGACGGATAAGACCTACTTTAATACCCTGACGGCGAGCCTCAATTATAGCGTTCTTGGAAACACGCGCGGTAATACCGAAGGAAACGACGCAAATATCTGCATCCTCCATCATAAAGCTTTCGTACATTACCTCGTTTTCTTCAACCTGCTTATACTTTTCAAATCGCTCAAAATTGGTTTTTTCAAGAAGCTCGGTGTTAAGATAGAGTGAATTGACTATGTTGTGCTGTCTCTGCATCTTTGTGCCGGTGAGAGCCCAGGGCTTTTCGACAGTTGACGTCTTTTCCTCGGGAAGCTCAACAGGCTCCATCATCTGACCTATCGTTCCGTCTGCAAGAAGCATAACGGGCATACGGTACTTGTCTGCAAGATCAAATGCGTGAGCAGTAAGATCTGCCATTTCCTGAACGGATGCCGGCGTAAGAACGATTAAATGATAATCACCGTGTCCGCCGCCCTTTGTAGCCTGGAAATAGTCGGACTGTGAGGGCTGAATACCACCAAGACCGGGACCGCCTCTTTGTACGTTTACGATGAGCGCAGGAACGTCAGAGCCTGCTATGTAGGAAATACCCTCCTGCTTGAGTGATATTCCGGGGCTTGAAGAGGAGGTCATAACCCTCTTACCTGTAGCTGCTACACCGTAAACCATATTGATAGCGGAAATTTCACTTTCAGCCTGCAAGAATACACCATTGATTTTCGGCATACGCTTTGCCATATATGCTGCAATTTCAGTCTGGGGAGTGATGGGATAACCAAGATAATGACGGCATCCTGAACGGATGGCAGCCTCGGCAATCGCCTCGTTACCCTTCATTAATACCTTTTCAGCCATTGTTTACACCTCACTTTTCAACCGTAATGACATTGTCGGGACACATCGTGTAGCAGAATCCACATCCGATACATTGTGACTGATCGGTCATTTCGGCGGGTGAATAACCCTTTTTGTTGATTTTTTCCTTTGCAATTACGAGGATTTTCTTAGGACAAGCATTAACGCAAAGTCCACATCCCTTGCAAATGTCGGTAGCAAATGTTACTTTAGCCATAACGTACTCCTTTAAAACGGTTTCTTTTGTAGTGTTAGTGAAAAATAATCGCGATTGGATTTTCTTGCGATGCTTTCATCGACACTTGTAAATATAACGGGAATACCCGCAATTTGTGACAATTTTTGAGCCTCGGCACTCGTCCTTTCG
>JAFYTG010000023.1 GCA_017558945.1 Clostridia bacterium | reverse complement strand
GGTATCGGGATTGTTTGCCAGAGCGCGTGCGAGTGCTACTCGTCTCTGTTCACCGCCCGAGAGCATATAAGGATAGCTGCCACCCTTACCCTCAAGCTCAACGAGCTTTAAGAGTGTGTGGACCTTTTTCTTGATTACACGCTTTGGAGCGCCCACAACGTGCATTGCAAATGCGATGTTGTCAAATACGGTCATTTTTTCAAAAAGTCTGAAATCCTGAAAAACTACGCCGACTGTACGGCGAAGATGGGGAATATGACGCTTCTTTATGTTTACGACATCGTAGCCGTTTACTTCTATTTTGCCGGACGTAGGTAATTCCTCGTGAAGCATAAGCTTTGTGAGGGTCGTTTTACCTGCACCGTTTGGACCAACGATAAAAACGAACTCTCCGTCCTTTATCTCAAGCGGGAGATTGCGGAGGGCGTGCGTGTTGTCACCGTAGGTTTTAGACACGTTTGTGAATTTTATCATTTTAATATCCTTTGCTTGTGAATATGGGGGGAGGTCAATATCAATAGTAGCACAACGCATTTCTGCGTTGTGCAAAAGGCTTAAAATTTTGAAGGCTTAGAGGAAAGATATTTCTTGACCATAAGTGCAACCTTAAAGGTGATTGCATGCTCAAACTCTCGAAGGTCAAGACCTGTGAGCTTTTTGATTTTCTCAAGTCTGTACACAAGGGTATTTCTATGTACAAAAAGCTTTCTTGAGGTTTCCGATACGTTGAGATTGTTTTCAAAGAATGCTTGAATGGTGATAAGTGTTTCGCGGTCAAGAGCCTCGAAAGCACCCTTTTTGAATACTTCACCGAGGAACATCTCGCAAAGAGTGTTGGGAAGCTGATAAATAAGTCTGCCGATGCCGAGATTGTCGTAATGAACGAAATTCTTGTCGGTGTCAAACACCTTACCGACCTCGATTGAAATCTGTGCTTCTTTAAAGCTTCGTGCAAGCTCCTTAACCGAATCAACTACCGTGCCGACACCTACAAGTACCTTTACGTAAAACTCTGTGTTGATGGTATCAACGATGCTTCTTGCGGTCTTGTCGATATCATCAAGGTCAACGGGAGCCTTAAGGTCTCGTACCAGCACGATATCGTGTTCACCGACACCGATAACGTAGTCCTTGTTCTTGTCCGGGAAAAGATTCTGCATAACGTCAAGCGGAACAATGTCTGACTTCGATGTAAACTTTATGAGATATACGATTCTCGGCGTATCGTTGGTGATATGAAGCTCCTTGGATTTTACGTAAATATCTGAGGGGAGGATATTATCAAGAATTACGTTCTTGATAAAGCTTGCCTTATCGTATTTTTCGTCGTAAAGCGTTTTAATGCTTCCGAGAGAAACGTGAAGAACTGTTGCGAGGTTGTCTGCGACCTCATCAACACCCTCGATAAATACCACGTATTCGATTTTTCCGTGATTGTTAATGGGATGGAACGTGAAAGAATTGAGATGGAATGCATCGTTTGTATAGGTAAGCTCTTCACTTACGCCCTCAAGCACCTCTCCTATTCTTACAAGCTCGCTGCAGGCAATGATTGTGCCACTCTTATCGACGACGCCTATCGTTCTGTCGATGGAATCCTTCATTTGATGTACAATGCTTTGGAAAAGTCTGTTAGACATGGTTTGAACTCCTTCTTATTTATATTACATCGAGAGCTTAAAATTCAGTCTCGTATAAAATCATTGAAAGAACCGCTGAGGATGCTGTTTCCGTCCTCAGAATCAGCTTGCCGAGTGTTACGTCGGGTATATTCATTGAATGTGCTTCCTCAATCTCCTTGGGAGAAATACCGCCCTCGGGACCGATGAAAAATGCTACCGATTCAAATCCGCCCTTTGAAAGAAGTGCGCGTGGGTTATTTTCAAGACTCGTTTCGTAGCAGATGAAGTAAAGGTCACTTTTGACCATTTCTGAAAGCGCCGTTGAATAGGGGATGGGAGCGTATACCTTCGGTATAATTCCGCGACCGCATTGCTTTGCCGCTTCCTCGGAAATCTTTTGCCAACGATCAAGCTTCTTTGAGGCTCTCTTTTCGTCAAGCTGTACAACACAGCGTGACGACTCAACAGGATATATTTCGCTCACTCCAAGCTCGACCGCCTTCTGAATGACGGTCTCCATTTTGTCTCCTTTGGCAAGCGCCTGAAAAAGACGGGAAAATATTTTTGGCTCAGATTGATTGAGTGAGACCGAAAGAACATTTAAGTGAACTGTGTCACGGTCAATGTATTCGATAACAGTTTTATATTCTGTTCCGTCGGTTGACGTGAGATTTATCTCCTCACCACTTTTCATTCTCAACGTGTGAGAGATGTGAAAGGCATCGTCTCCGTTGATTATAACGGTATCTCCGACTGCATAGGATGAGCCTTGAGGCAGAAAAAACTTAGGCATATAAGCACCTTTTGTTGAAGTAATCAAATAAATATATTAACTGTTTGTATACAATCAACAATATTATACAACATTTTGTTCCATTTGTCAAAGAAAAAGTGCAATTTTTTGTTGAAAATTTCAAACATTTATTAATTTGTTCATATTTTTTGGGCAAGAATGACCGACCAATCGTCCTCGGATGCTGTTTCGACCACCTTAAAACCGATTTTTTCAAGGGCGAGTCTTACTTCGTTTTCGCGCTCGGAGATTATTCCCGAGGCTATAAGATAACCGCCGTTCTTTAAAGCTGACATAAAAAGGGGAGACATTTCGATGATTATTCCCGCAACGATGTTTGCACAAATAACGTCGTATCCCTCTCCAATAGTCTTGACGAGTGCTTCATCTTCAAGCGCGTTACCGCAAAGAACCGTTGCTCTTTCGGAGTTAAAACCGTTATTCTCAAGATTTTCCGAAGCGATTCTTGATGCTACCTCGTCAATATCAACAGCAACTACGCTTTCTGCACCAAGAAGAAGGGCGCCGATTGAAAGTATTCCGCTTCCGCATCCCATATCGAGAACGTGCGTATTCTCGGTTGGGATTTTTTCAAGTCTCTCAAGACAAAGCTTTGTAGTTGCGTGAGTTCCCGTACCAAAGGAAGAGGACGGGTCAATCTCGATTATATATCTGCCGTTTGCATCCTCGCCAAGCTCCTCCCAGGTAGGCTTGACGTAAAGCTTGTCTCCGACGGGGAAGGGCTTGAAAAATTCCTTCCAGTTGTTTTCCCAGTCCTCGTCGCGAACCGAATCCCTGTCCCATTTTAGACTTGAGTATTCGGAATTTATGCTTTTTAATTCTTCAAGAGCTTTATATACAGCGGTGCATATTTCTTCACCCTCATCGTCGGGAGTCAGAAATGCGTGTACAACGGGAGTTGAGCTCTGAAGCGAAAGCAGGTCGTCAGCGATATAATCATAAAAAATACCGCCTTGAGAAAGCGTTTCCTCGAGGTCGGAAAAATCGTCAGTCGTAAACGTGTCAACACCCGAGATAATAAGAAGGTTAGCAATTTCCTCGCTGAAGGTAGCGGGGCAATCCTTTTCGCAGGTGATATTAATTCTTATCCAATTCATTTTTGTTCTCCTAAAAAATGTAGGAACGCATTACTGCGCTCCTACACAGACTTATATGTCCTAAATTAAATGATGTACTTTGTAAGAGCCTCGGGAAGCTCCTCAGCCGCAATGGATGCGGTAGTTACGCAGTTGATTTCTCTTTCGGAGGTGAGCTTGTTAAGAGACTCGATAAACCAAACGAATGCATCCTTATCGTTTCCGCAAATTTTGAGAGAGGAATCAATGAAGATATCCTTAATATCGTAATTTGCTCCGATAATACCGCAAACCATACCGTAAAGCTCTTTTGCAGATTCAATACCGAATACTGCTGTATCGACAAGTCTTACTTGATGACGAACATCAAAAAGAAGTTTGTTACCTTTTTCAATGCATACAACGTTGCCGGGAGAGGTTTCAACAGCCGAGTTAGCAAGCTCGATGAGGTGCTTTGTTTTTCCGCTTCCTTTAAGTCCGATGATGAGTTTAACCATAAGTGTAAACCGCCTTTCTGTTGGAAAAATTAGGGGATTTGCTTTGGATGAGATTTTTCCTTTCATCCATCTATATTTTACAGTAAAAAGTTATAAAAATCAATAGGTTTTATAAAATTTTTTGTGTTTTTTTACCAAGAATTTTTAGTTTTTTAATAAATTTGACTCAATCGGTCAATTCTCTGCCGTAAAAACACGTAACGAGCGGGTTCTGAATGAGAGGTAAGGCATCGCAGAATGTCTCAAAGTGTCCCTCTCCGACCTCAATTTCTCCCTCAAAAAGCAAGATATCAATAGTATCTGATTTCAATCTTTTCGGGATATACAGTTATTCTTTCGACTACGCTCTTGACAATTCTCTTTTTTTCCTCATCCGTTAAGGTGTCCCATATTTCCGAAAGTCTTTCAGCGTTTTCTATTGTTGAGCTTCTCTCTTGTTGAAGCACTCTTTTTCTTTCAGCTTCCTCTATTAGCTCACGGCATTCCTGAATTTCTGTTTTTATCTGCCGTATAACCTCAAGCACCGTATCGTCTCCGTCGGCATATATTCCGTAAAGCCTTTGAAGCTTCTTCTCAAGCTTTTTTAATTTGTTCTGCAAGGGTTTAACCTGATAGCAGTCACCTTTTTTGTCCTTTTTTAATTGCATTGAAAATAAATCGTCAAGCAGATATAGCTCAACCTCGTCAGCCCATATGCGCTCCGCCTTACAATTCGGGTCTCGTACAAGATACGGCTTTGAATTTTGAGTAGAATAACAAACCAGCTTGTAACCGTTTTTGCCCCATTTCTGATACCGCATTCTTGCTCCGCAAAGCCCACAGTATAACAGCCCCGACAACAGATGAACGCTTCCTTCGATGTGACGTGAGCGCCTTCTCATTTCCTCTTGAGCAAGCAGATACGTTTCCTTGTCGATAATAGGCTCATGAAGTCCCTCGTACTCCTCATCCTTATAAGAAATCGCACCGATATTCGTTTTACGCTTAAGAATTTGAACCACAAGCCTTTCGTATTTCAGCCCCAATGCTTTTGCAATATAGGACGGTGAATACCCTTGAAGATACATTGAGTATATTTTCTTCACCGTTTCACTGTCCTCGTTTTTTACAAGCGTACCGCTTTCCTTATCGTAGCTGTACCCAAAGGGGATTTTTCCGCCTCCCATCCATAAGCCCCTCTTGACTCTCTCCTTCATTCCCATTCTCGTTCTTATTCGTATCGTTTCACGCTCAAGCTGCGCAAATGCCGACATTATGCCGAGCATTGCACGACCGATAGGAGTAGCCGTGTCCATATTCTCGCTGAGCGAAACGAAGCCGACTCCGTACGGATTGAATACGTCCTCAATAAGATACAGAGTATCCTTCTGGCTTCTTGAAAGCCTGTCAAGCTTATACACGGCAACCGTATCGACGAGTCCCTTCCTTATATTCTCAAGAAGCTTTTTGATTTCGGGCCTTTCAAGATTACTTCCGCTAAAGCCTGCGTCTGTATAAAATTCAAAGGATACAACCTCACGTGACACGCACCATGCCTCAAGAAGCTTTTTCTGTGCTTCGATTGAATATCCCTCCTCGGCTTGTGCCTCTGTTGAAACCCTTGTGTAAAGTGCCGTATGCTTTTTCAAAAAAATCACCCCGTTAAATTCTTGCCTCAATAAGAATAAAAAATCATTCCGAGTCAATAATTTTTTTGGGGTGATTTTATGAAGATAGAAAGATTTGTCAACGGAAAAAGGGCAACCAAGGAGGAGGTTTCCAAGATTAAGATTGACGTTTCATCGGTCAGGAAAGGATAAATCCCGTATAATTTCTTTCCCGTCCTTTATTCCACTCGGAAAGCGGACTGAAATATTCTTCCTTTTCTCCGATGATTTCCCGTCCGAGAATGAAGCCCGAGGACATGAGCGCATAGCGTAACGCGTCGGGAGCGTGTGTCAGCTCGTGAGGTGTTCCCGACACGTCCTCGGGTATCCTTGTATCAAAGGTGAGTCGCGGAAGAGTTCTTATGAGATTTGTGCAGGAGGAAAATATCGTGAGCACGGGCTCGTTTTCCTCATTGAGCTTTAAAAATTCTCTTACCATTCTCCATCCTGCAATTCTGTCGTTACATGCGGGTGTTACACCTCGCAGACCGCTTGAAGACAGAATATCAAATCCCGTCCTTCCGCTGTCCTGACGCCTTCCCGCAAGGTCGGGACTCGCAACGTAATAGCGTATTTTCTCGCCATCAGACAGGGATACGATTTTTTTAGCAGCATCGCTTAAAATCAGATTCGGTTCATATAATTCTCGGTATACGTACAGCCTTTTTCTTGACGGAGGAAAGGCAAGCCAAATACACGCCGTCATATCGAGACCGTAGTCGAAGGCGGCAAATCTTGTCCACTCATTCGGTATTTCAAACGGCGTGCAGGTGTGTACGTCTCTTGAGAATTCGGGAAAATACTGCCCTTCAAATGCATCCCAATCGCCGTACAGCATAGCTCTTCTTCGTGACTCGGGAAGATTTTTTAAGGTTCTTACGTACTCGGGATTCTGTCCCATTATGTACTCGTTGTCAAATACGGTCGACGGTATGAAAACATAGTCCTCTGCCTTTTCATCCTGACGGTATTCTCTGTCAATGAAGAGCCGTTTTACCCACGAATGACCGATGCCTCCGGGATTGCATGTGAAATACATACGCGGAGAAAATCCCGCAACCGAGCCCGAAAGTCTGTTAGATTCGGTCAGAGCGATATACTGAAGCTCGGTGAATTGGGTTGCCTCCTCCATTCCGATGACCTCATAAGCCTGACCCTGATACTGAAGCACGTCCGATTCGTTCTGACAGTAACCGAGCTTTATTCTGCTTCCGTTACGGAACAAAAATTCCTTGGTTGAATCCTTGTAAAGTGCTATTCCCCGAAGAGCCTTTTGCAAGGGAATAATATGGTTTTCACGAAGCTCGGGAAAGGTACGGCGGAGAAGCAGAATTTGTATACCCGGATAGGACAGAGCAAGGAGCATAAGCTTTACTCTCATTGCCCAGCTTTTTCCACCGCCTCTTGCTCCTCCGTAAGCAATTCTCGGGGCGGTAGCCGTGAAAAAATCCTTCTGCTTTGGGTAAGGATGCAGTCTTGAGAAAAGCCTTTCGGTTTTAGTCAGAGGTCTTTTTATACACTCCATTTTTTTGCCTCCTCCGGTAACAGATATTCATCCTCAACCGACTCGCCGTTGTCTTGCCATCTGTCAAAGTTAACAGTGAGAAATAGCTTTACTCCCGAAAAGGAATCCTTGGAGAACAGGCGCTCCTCGGCGTATTCCTCAATTCTCATAACCGCCCGTCTCACAAGCCTTTGCATTTCCTCATCCTCAAATGAATACAATGCCTCCCTTGAATCAAGCCCGAGCGCAAGCGCAAGACCCGTCAGGGTAAAGGGAATATCCTGATTTTTAATAGGCTTCCCGTGACTGTCAAGAACTACCTCGCCGTTTTTACCGATTTGCTCACGGAGTCTCGATTTGAAGTATTTGTCTATTCTTTTTTCAAGCTCACGTGCGTTTTTCGGAATTTCGTTTTTAGTCATAATATCACTTCCTTTCAATGTAATTTTAACATAATATAAGGAAGATTGTAATGACACCAACCTGACACCGATATGACAAAAGGTGCATTCCCAATGGAATGCACCAAATGCTTTTTATTCAGGCTTGCCGAGAAGCTTGAACATATTCTTTTTGTAAACCTCAACACCGGGCTGGTCAAAGGGGTTAACTCCGTTGAGATATCCCGAAAGGGCACAAGCCTTTTCGAAGAAGTAAACGAGGTATCCGAAGTTCTCCTCGTCCATACGGTCAAGCTCAAGAACGACGTTGGGAACACCGCCCTCAACGTGAGCATCAAGCGTGCCGAGAAGAGCCTGCTTGTTTACGTAGTGGAAATCCTTGTCTGCAAGGAAGTTGAGATTGTCGATGTTTTCAGCATCAAAGGGAACCTTTACACAGTTCTTTGAATTGATTACGTCAATAACCGTCTCAAATATGATTCTCTTGCCGTCCTGGAGATACTGACCCATAGAATGAAGGTCGGTTGAGTAAATAACGGAAGCAGGGAAGAGCCCCTTCTTGTCCTTACCCTCACTCTCACCGAACAACTGCTTAAGCCACTCGTTTGTATACTGGAAGGAAGGCTTGTAGGAAACGAAGAGCTCGATTTCAAAGCCCTTTCTCATAAGAAGCGTGCGGATTGCAGCATACTTGTAAGCATCGTTTGTATCAATGTTGCACTCGGAAAGCTCTGCGCGAGCCTTTTCCGCGCCCTTCATCATAGCATTAATGTCACAGCCTGCAACCGCAATCGGAAGAAGTCCTACTGCCGAAAGCACGCTGAAGCGTCCTCCGATATCGTCGGGTACAACGAATGTCTCGTAGCCCTTTTCGATTGCGAAGTGCTTAAGCTTACCGGGAACGTCACGCTTGTCGGTAGTGATAAAGATACGCTCTGCCGCGCCCTTTTCGCCGTACTTCTTTTCAAGAAGCTCGCGGAATACACGGAAAGCCGCCGCGGGCTCGGTTGTAGAACCGGATTTTGAAATTACGTTTATGCATACGTCACGACCCTCACAGAGAGTGAGAAGCTCCTGAAGAGCATCGGGGTCGATGGTATTACCTGCAAAGTATACAGCGGGACCGTCCTTTTTGGTAAGATTTGTAAGAGTACCGTTCACGAATTCAATTGCAGCTCTTGCACCGAGGTAAGAGCCACCGATACCGATTGCGATAAAGATATCGCAGGACTTACGAATCTTCTCGGAGGTGGTAATTATTCTGTCAAATTCTTCCTTGTCATAATTTACGGGGAGGTCTATCCAGCCCGTAGGCTTTTCGGATGGCTCGCCCTTTTCAAGAAGAACGTCGTGAGCGGTTGCAACCTCTCTCTTTATCTGTTCATATTCGTGAGCTTTTATGAAATTTTCAAGATATTTTGTGTTAAGCTTAATTGCCATTGATGTAACTCCTTAATCTTTAAAAATTTTGAATACGGTCTTCAACCATTGGATAGACCAATCTGTCCAACGTGCATTATACGGATGTGCTTCGGGCCATACTTCTCCCTCGGCAAGTGCTATGCCGTGATTAAGCTCGGGGAGTAAATGAAGCTCGCAGGGGACGTTATGCTCTCTCAATGCTCTCGCAAGCATAAGAGAATTCTCACAAGGCACCGCCATATCCGCAAACGTATGGAAGAGGAAGGTAGGAGGGGTGGTTTCTGTTACTTGCTTTTCAAGCGAGTATTCAATGAGCAATTCCTGACTCGGAGAATCCTGATCAAGAAGATTTATAAACGAGCCCTTGTGAGGTCTGTCAACACCTGATACAACGGGGTAGATGAGAAGAAGGGCGTTGGGACGGTTGTTCTCGCTTCCGATTCTTTTGTGAAGTCCTTTTTTGTCCCAAAGTATACCCGACATTCCGGCAAGATGTGCTCCTGCGGAAAAGCCGATAACGGCTATCTGCTCGGGGTCTGTGTTCCATTCCTCTGCGTGCTCTCTTATGATTGAAATTGATTTTGCAACTTCAATGAGAGGCATAGGGAATCCGTTTTCTTCGTCCAGAGCATCGGAGTCACGGTCAAACATTTTATAGCCCTCGAGGCCGACCTTACCTGCGCGGTTGTTGATAGTGTAGTAAAGCACGGCGGTGTTAAAGCCGTAGCCCATATAACGTCTTGCGATAGGCTCTGCCTCGCGTGCCGAAAGTGCACCATATCCGCCTCCGGGGCATACAAGCATAAAAGGACGCTTGTGGTGAGAATATGATGCGGAATCGTCACAAATGAAAAGGTCAAGATAAACCTTGTCGGTAAATGAATGGAGATATATTCTTTCTTGTTTCATAAGTACTCCTTAAACTCTGTATAAAAGATCGGTGTAAGAGGGAATAGGCCATGCGTTTTGAGGAAGAAGAGCTTCGAGCGCATCACAGTGGAATCTGAGCTCCTGCATTGCGGGAATTACCTTATCCTTATAGCCCATTGAACGCTCTGCAACGTCCTCGACGTTACATACCGCTTTGTGTTGCTGACGAAGTGATTTTAGTGCCTTGTCGGCATATTTTAAAGCTTTTGTAATTCGACGGAGCTTGGTTTTCATAACCTTTGTTGATCCGCCGGTCTTGTAAACCTCGTTTATATCACGAGCAAGCTTTCCGCAATAATCCATAACTGCAGGAAGTATAAGCTTGTCCGCCATATCCTGCATAACGAGGGATTCAATGTTTATTGCCTTCGCATAGGTCTCTGAGCAGATTTCGTGTCGAGAGAGTACCTCAGATTCACTCATTACGGCGTGACGGGTAAAGAGCTCGATATTCTTTTTGCTCTTGAGACAGGCAATAGCGTCAGGGGTTGTCGGTATGTTGAGAAGACCTCTTGCTTCCGCCTCTTTTTTCCATTCCTCAGAATAGTTGTTGCCGTTATAGAGTATTCTCTTGTGATTGTGAATAAGGTCACGGATTATAGAAATAATCTCCTCGTTCTTGTCACCCTTGCAGGAGTCAAGCCTGTCAGCGATTATACGAAGCTCCTCTGCCATAACCGTGTTGATTATGTAGCAGGGACGGGAAATCGATGCAGACGAGCCGCACATACGGAATTCGAATTTGTTACCTGTGAAGGCACAAGGAGACGTACGGTTGCGGTCTGTCGTGTCCTTTTTGAAGCTGGGTACAGATACTACACCCGTGTCAAGACTTACCGTGCTTCGCGTTTCAACGCTGTGAGAATTTTCGATTGCATCGTATATCTCGCAGAGCTCGTCTCCGAGAAATACCGAAATTACAGTAGGAGGAGCTTCGTGCGCTCCGAGTCTTGTATCGTTGGAGGCTGTTGCGCTTGAGAAACGGAAAAGGTCCTGATACTCGTCAACGCCTGCAATCATTGCCGCCATAAAGAGAAGGAAGGATACGTTTTCAGCAGGATTCTTGCCGGGAGAGAAGAGGTTTTTTCCGCCGTTTGTGGAGAGGGACCAGTTTACGTGCTTACCCGAGCCCGAAAGTCCCGAGAAGGGCTTTTCGTGAAGAAGGCAGGCAAGTCCCTTTTTCTTCGCAACGGTACGCATTGACTCCATTGTTATCTGGTTTTGGTCGCAGGCGATGTTTGCCGTATCGTAAATGCAGGCAAGCTCGTGCTGTGCGGGTGCAACCTCGTTGTGCTTTGTTTTTGCGGGCACACCGAGTGACCAAAGCTCCTCGTCGAGATCGTGCATATAATCCGAAATACGAAGCCTTAAGCGTCCGTAGTAATGGTCGTCCATTTCCTGACCCTTGGGAGGCATGGAACCGAAAAGAGTTCTACCGCAAAGCAGAAGGTCAAGCCTCTTTTCATATAATTCTCTATCTATCAAAAAGTATTCCTGCTCAGGTCCAACACTTGCAATGACCTTAGTCGTCTCATTATCTCCGAGATGCTTCAAAACTCTCAAAGCCTGAGTGTTGACAGCCTCCATTGAACGAAGGAGAGGGGTCTTCTTGTCAAGAGCTTCGCCGGTGTATGAGCAGAAAACCGTGGGTATGTAAAGTGTTTTGTCTTTAATAAAGGCAGGGGAGGTACAATCCCATGCGGTGTAGCCTCTTGCCTCAAAGGTTGCTCTCAGTCCGCCAGAAGGAAAAGAGGAGGCGTCTGATTCGCCCTTAATAAGCTCCTTGCCCGAAAATTCGGTAATGGCGCCTCCGTCTTTATCAAAACCGAGAAACGAGTCATGCTTTTCCGCAGTCATTTCGTTGAGAGGTTGGAACCAATGGCTGAAGTGGGTAGCGCCCTTACTTGTTGCCCATTCCTGCATTGCGTGTGCAACCTCGTCGGCGATTTCAATGCTCAAGGGATGTGACTGCTCAAGAGTTTCCTTAAGGGCAGAATACGCCTCAGCGGATAAATATTTTTTCATTGCGTCGTCGTTAAACGACGCTTCTCCGTAAATGTCTGTGATATGCATGATAGCTCCTTTATGAAACTTAGTTTTTGTTAGCTTCGATGTATTCAGCAATGTCCTTGATCGTCTTAAGGTTTACAGCCTCGTCATCGGGAACGATAACTCCGTATCTGTCCTCAAGGGTCATAAGAAGCTCAACGAGGTCAAGAGAATCTGCACCGAGGTCGTCAATAACCGAGGTGTTTTCGTTCATTTCCTCGGGAGCAACCTTAAGCTGTTCGCTGAGGGCTTCAATAATTTCGTTAACCATTTTGTCTCCTTTCCGAGAACTGCTGTTCTCATAACAAATATATACAAGTTTACACTTTTTTTAATATGTTGTCAATAGAAAATGCTTTTTATTGAAGAAAAAAATGGTTTTTGTTATTAAAAAATTAATAATCTTTTGATTTACAATGCCTTGACTGTGATATTGGAGAAGTGTATAATTAATGTGTAATATTATCGCTTTATATTTCAGGAGACAGTATGAAAAAAATAATCTGCCTTATATTATTGCTTGTGTTTTCCTTCAATTTAATTGTTACGTCTGCCTCGGGACTTTACAGTAATTATTTTATAAAAAAACAGCCCTTGTCAGTCGGACTTGATTATCTTAATTATAAGGGCGAGGATTCCTCTGCGTATTCTCAAAACGTACATATTCTCGATTATTCGCCGAGCACCGATACTCTGCCTATCGTAAGCTTTGGAAAAAGTCAATTGTCACACAAAACCGTATCCTCAATGGTGAAAAACAAAGCAGGTGCGGTCGCAGGTGTAAACGGAGACTTTTTCAGCTTTACTACCGGTATCCCTCTGAGTGCTGTCATTTCCGACGGAATAGTTCTTTCCTCTGATGCAGGCAATAGTGCTATGGGTATAACCGAGGACTTAAAGGTTATATTCGGTAAGCCGGAAATTAAAATCAGCATTAGCCACAGTTATATACCTACCCCTGAGGCTGAAGAGTCCGATGAGACTTCGTCGGAGATTATTTCCGATGAAACAACCGAGCCTTCCGATTCCGTTGAAGCTGATAACGAAAATACCAATGCTTCAACCGATGGTACTCCCGTTGATAATATTCCGTCAGAAGAGACTGAGAGCGTAATCTCCGAGGAAGAAACAATAGTCAACGAAGAAATTACAACTGACGGTGAATTGGATACCGCGACCGCCACCGAATCCGAGATTACCGAATCCGAGCCCGAAATTTCTGAAGCCACCGAGCCTGAGCCTATAACTCTCGATTTCAGCGTTTACTATAATAAATATCCAACGGTTTACGCCGTATATATGACCGACTCAAGCTATTCTGACTCTACCGCTTCTAAGTTTAACAGTCTTGAGATAGTAGTAAAGGGTGATAAGCCCGTGAAAATCGGTGAGGAGATAGTACTTACCGTTGAGGACGTCCTCGCTGATACTATGAACACCGCCATTCCCGAGGACGCAATGGTAATAACCGTACCAAACGTATTAAAGGGCTACGATTCCTATAAGGCTATCAAAAAAGGCGACACTTTAAAAATGACCGTTACCTCCGCTGAGGGCTGGGAGAGTGTTAAGACCGCTGTCGGAGGAACCGATATTTTCGTCAAAGACGGAGCATTCGTTCCCGAAACGGTAGACGAGGACCACGAAAAATACCGTAACGCGCGCACGGCAGTCGGCTTGCGTGAGGACGGCTCACTCTTTTTCGTTGCCGTTGACGGTGATGGGAAAAGCGGTGCAGGTATGTCAATGTCCGCTCTCGGAGAATTTATGATTGGAGAGGGAGCGGTAACCGCCTTCAACCTCGATGGCGATGGCTCGACAACCGTTGCCGTATCCTTCCCATCGGAAAATGAGGTCAAGGTGCTTAACTCCGTCAAGGACAAAAGCGAGCGAAGAGTTTCAAACTGCGTTCTTTTTATTAATAATTCAAGTGCTTCGGAGGATATCGGCTTTGCCGACCTCGGACTTTCGGATTCATATTTGCTTGCAGGTTCAAGCCTTGAAATAAAGCCTACACTCTTCACGAAATCGCGCAATCCTTTTAACTCGGAGTATTCGGTTACCTATAAAGCCTCAACCGAGGGCACAACTGTTGACAACGGAATATACAAGCCTCTTGACGCAACATATAACGAACGAATTTTTGCTACCTTCGTTATTGACGGTTCGGTGCTTGAGGCAGACGGATATATCAGAAAAGAATCGGGTGCTGGTGACGGCAGATTCAAGCATATTGTAATTACCGAGCTTGGATT
>JAFYTG010000022.1 GCA_017558945.1 Clostridia bacterium | reverse complement strand
CCTTACAAGTGTGACGATACCTGACAGCGTAACAAATATTGGCTCTAATGCTTTTGCTTACTGTTCATCGAGCCTTAAGCTTTACGGTTATAAGGGAAGTATAGCTGAAGCCTATGCAAATAATAACGGAATTACCTTTGTTGATATTCTTGCCTTGATTACGGTTACGCCTCCGACTAAGACCGAGTATTTTTACAAGGATTCCCTTGATACCGAAGGAATGGTCGTAACAGCTCACCACATCGACGGCACAACAAGGGACGTAACGGCTGAGGCAACGGTTGACGTAAGCGTGCTTGACAAGTTAGGGGCTGTAACGGTGACCGTTACCTACAAGAAGCATACTGCAGCCTTTGACGTTACCGTTATACCCAAGCTTGAAAGCGTTACCGTAACATCGCCTACAAGGACTGAATACGTTATCGGTGATACACTTGACGTTGTTGGAATGGTCGTAACTGCTAACTACAATGACGGCTCAAGCGTTGACGTTACGGCTGAGGCAAGCGTTGACGTGACGGCTCTTGATACCCTTGGCACCGTAACCGTAACGGTTACCTACAAGGAGCATACTGCAACCTTTGACGTGAAGGTTTACGTTGAAATGGGCAAGCTTAACGAGAGCGTTGTCTATAAGCTTGGAGCGGATGGATATCTCGAAATAACGGGCGAGGGCAAAATGCCGGATTACCTCGACGAATTTGCACCGTGGTATACCTACCGCGACGACATCAAAACGGTAACTGTATCCGAGGGTATAACCTCGATCGGAGCTTATTCCTTCTTCTGTTGCTCGTATATTGAAGCGCTTGAAATTCCGTCAACCGTTACCGTGATAGGTGAATCGGCGTTTTCAAGATGCTTTGCGATAACAAGCCTTACACTTCCGAGCGGAGTTACCTCAATCGGAGCATACGCTTTTTCGGGATGTAAGAGTCTGACAGCTCTTGAAATACCAAAGGGAGTATTTGAAATAGGTGAAAAGGCATTCAACAATTGCACAAGCCTTACTGTTTCCGCTCATGAGGATTCTTACAGCTTGACCTATGCCAAGGAAAACGAAATTCCGTATATCATAATTACAAAGGTGCTTGAGGTAGTTGCAGGTGGTGAGATTGGTGAGCTTATCTGGGAATTCGATAATTTTAACGTGCTCACCGTAAAGGGTGAGGGCGCAATCCCGAATTACACGAGAACAGAAACTGCTCCCTGGTATGAATACCGCAAGCAGATTACCTCTATCGTGGTTGAAAACGGCATTACCTCAATCGGTAATTACGCCTTCTATAATCTTGCAAAGGCAACGAGCATAACCATTTCCGACAGCGTTGATTATCTCGGTATTCAGTTCATTCGAGGAACGGGTATCACCGAGCTTTCGGTTAATGCAAGAACCATTTCAGCAAACGCCTTCGGACGTGCGGATAACCTTGTAACACTCACAATCGGTGAGGGCTTTGAGAACGCTCTCGGTAATATCTTCTATTCTGAGACGCTCACCGTCAAGGCTCCCGAAAACTCCTATGCTTATGGGTATATTGAGCTCTATGCGGAAAAGTACCCCAAGTCTCAGGCAACGGTTACCCTTGAGGCTGACGGTGTTGCAAAGAATAAGGTCGTACGATTTGGATATATGGGTGATAACGCCTTCTACGCAATGTACGAAAACGCAAAGGGAAACTGGAAAATGGTTGTCAGCGGTGCGGGTGAAATGAAGAACTTCCCGTATATCAGCGATAAGAACAAAGCAAAGGGCTATACCTTCTGTCCTACCTATTATATGGTAGAGGAGGGCGTTGAAACCAAGATTTACGCCATTGAGTTGCTTGACGGAATTACAACCATCGGAAACTGTGCCTTCTACAAGTGCACCAAGGCAACGAGCATCGTTATTCCCGACAGCGTTACCTCAATCGGTCAGAACGCCTTCTGGGTATGTGCGAGACTCAAGACTATAACTCTTCCCGAGACTGTTACTGAAATCAAGAATAATGCATTCAACGGATGCACCGCACTTACAAGCATTAATATTCCCAATGCTGTTACTACCATAGGGGATGATATTTTCGTTAAATGTAACGAGGCAGGGCTTACTGTAAAGACAAGCAACAGCTTTGCGGTACGCTACCTCATAAACAACTACAACGGAATAACAGTAGAATAATAAAACAAGACCGCTTCAAAACAAAATGAATTTTGAAGCGGTCTTATATTTTACAGAATATTCGGAGTGGAGGCGGCTTTATACGTTCTCCAGATAAAGTCGCCGTTGAATCGCGGAGACGAGCCGTTAGGAAGATTGTCTAAACGAAGTCTTTCCTCTTCAAGCTCTTCAAGGCGGTCTGCTCTTCCCTCAAGATAGTCGAGAATACGCATCTTTGCGGTATCAATGCGGTTGATTACACCGCCGTATCGGATGTCGTATACCTCCCATCCGAACGGCTTACAGTATTCCATCCACGCTCTTCTGTGAGCCAGTCTGAAGGCTTCTGCTTTTTCACGTATTACGTCGCATTCATCGGCAAGAGATTTCATTGTCTCTCGGTCTGCATTTTCGTATGCCTTCTTGAGTCTCACTCCGAAATCTGCCTTGTTTTCAAGAAGAGAGCACAGCCTTCGTGTAACGTCAAATGCGTATTCAAAGATGCCGAGATTTGTCTGAGCGTTGAGCTTCTTGCTCTTTTCTTTAAGGAATGGCTTGGGGTCAAAGCCTTCCATGTTTGCGTCGCAAAGTCCTTGCATCGGGTCGTTGTATAAGAATGAACGGCTGACGGGAAATTGACTGTTATCGGGATACTCAAATTCCTCGCAGGAGACAACGCAGTCGTATGACGCACCACAGGCTCTTTCGAAGCACTCCTATGCACTGTCAAGGTCAAAGCCTCTCTTATAATCAAAGTCGGCATACCACGCAATTCCCGGAAGCGAGAGTATAAGCGAGCCGTCACCGCCGTTGAGCCACGCCGTTGCAATAACGCCGTCAACTCCCTTGTCAAGACAAGCTTTGAGCGCGGGAATCGAGTTTTTAAGTGAACGTGAATAAAGGGGAGTGTGACCGCTCCACAGCCATACACCGCCTGCAAAAATCATTTTGTCGGATAGGTATTTGCGGTGCTTATCTATGCCGATAGCGTAAAAGTCCTCGTCTTCCTTGTAATAGTCCCAGAATACCTGAGTGAGTCCCTTGGGCATTTTGTCCTTGAAGCCCTCCTCGAATACTACTCGCTTATCGTAGTCGGAGTATGCGGGGATTTTGCCGTTTGCTGCCTGACGGAAGAACATATCGCTCCACATCATAGGCTCAAAGCCGTATGAATGAGCCATATCAACAACCTTGTT
>JAFYTG010000160.1 GCA_017558945.1 Clostridia bacterium | reverse complement strand
ATAGACCTAATCTAAAAAAGAATTTAGGGCTATATATAGACCTAACCTAAAAAATAATTTAGGGCTATATATAGACCTAATCCATAAAAAACAGTTCAGGTTCATATATAGCCCTAATCAATTATTTATAATATTTTTTGAAAACCGCTTGCGGTTTTCTTCCTTAACGTTTCACAAAGTGAAACACATCATTTGACCACAGGTCAAACATCATTCATCATTTGCGAAGCAAACATCATTTTCTTTACGTTTCCCGTTTGGGAAACACATCATTTGACCACAGGTCAAACATCATTCATCATTTGCGAAGCAAACATCATTTCCTTTACGTTTCCCCAAAGGGAAACCTTTCACTTGACCGTCGGTCAAATATCACTCATTTTGCGGCAAAAGCTCGTCGATGAAATATCCGCGTGAATAAGCGCAACGGTTGTGGTCGTCAACGATTGTAATTCTCATATACTTGACCTCGGGAAGAATTTCATATTCCGCCTCGGCGATAAGCTCACCGTTTTCTCCAAAAAAGGTCTGACCCCAACGGCTGTTTGATGAAAACTTGATATGCTTTGCAGGGGATGATTTTACGTGAAGCTTACCGTCCTCCACCCATATTTCCTTGATTTCGGGTCCCTCGGAGGCATAGCAGCGTCCTTCCTCAAGAGCTTTTGTAATCTCTCTGTACTCAAGGCGCTCTGCCGCAATCATAGTAAAAGCACCGAATGAATCGTGAACAAAGTTGTGATTATCGTCACCTGCAATTGCCACAAGCCTTTTTCCCTGACGGAGAAGAGCATCGTAGGCAACCGAATGGCATCCGCTTATTCCGTTGAAATTGGAAACGTAGTTCATAATTTCGAAAGCCGAATGACCTTCATAGCTCAGATAGTCGCAAGGCTCCTCAAGAGAGAAATACGGATGATTGTGTGTCACGAAAAAGCCCTTTTCACGTCCGCGACGGATAGCCTCGTTTATACATTCGGGAGTATAGCTTCTCTCAAAATCGGGCTCGTCCTCGTAAAATGCCTGCGTGTCACGGTAGCTTACGGCGTTTCCGTAAAGGTATTTCGAACGGTGCCACACGGGATGGCGAACGTTATCGGGTTCAAGTGCTACGTAGCATATGTGACAGACCTTTGCCTCCCAGTTGCTCTTGCCGTATTCGGCAAAGCCTCCAAGCTCAAAGCCGTTGAGAGCAAGAAAGTGCTCGTTTGACAAATCGTTATGACAAACGAAAATATCATGGTCGGTGTAGGCAACGATGGAATAGCCCTCCGCCATATACATATCGCGAAGCTCCTCAGGTGTCTTAAGACCGTCGGACACGGTTGAGTGAGTGTGCATATTCGCTTTGTATTGCGTAAGCTTTGAATCAAGAAGTATTTTTTTCATTTTATTCTCCCAAAAGCTCGTCGATGAAGTAGCCTCTTGAACAAGCGTGACGGTTATGGTCGTCGATGATAGTAACTCTCATATATTTTACTTCGGGAAGAATTTCATATTCAGCCTCGGTGATAAGTCCGCCGTTTTCGTTGAAGAAGGTCTGTGCGTAGCGGCTGTTAGACGAGAAGTGAATATGCTTTGCAGGAGAACACTTAACCTTTATCTTGCCATCCTCAACGTAAAGCTCCTTGATTTCCGGACCCTCGGAAACGTAGCACTGTCCCTCCTCAAGTGAGCGTGCAACGTTGCGGTATTCAAGATTCTCGGAAAGTATTACGGTATACGCACCGAAGGAGTCGGGAACGAGATTGTGATTATCGTCGCCCGCTACCGCAATAAGCCTCTTGCCCGAGCGGAGAAGGTCGTCGTAAATTCCCGTATTGTACTCGTTAGTACCGCACCAGAAGGAAACGTAGTTGATAAGCTCAAGAGCGTTGTGTCCCTCGTAGCTCATATAAATCGGATAGTTTTCAAGTGACCAGGTGGGATGGTTGTGGGTTACGAAGAAGCCCTTTTCACGTCCTCGGCGTATCATCGAATTGATGCACTCGGAGGAATATTCGCGGACGAAGGTGGGGTTATCGTCATTCGGATGATTTTCAATGTCGGGCGAGAGTGCCACAAAATTTATGTGGCAAACGTAGGTCTCCCAGGTGCTTTTGTTGGGATTTGATTCGTCGAAGCCCATTTCAAAGCCGTTGAGCGCAAGAAAGCTTTCATTTGAAAGTTCGTTGTGACGCACGAACTTTTCGTGGTCGGTATATGCAATTATGGAATAACCCTCCGCCATATACATATCACGAAGCTCCTCGGGTGTCTTAAGACCGTCGGAAACCGTGGAATGGGTGTGCATATTCGCCTTGTACTGATTGTATTTTGAATTTAAAAGGTCACGTCTCATAAATATATTCTCCTTGAGTTTTATACTTCAATTGTAGCATTGCGTTGTTTTTTTGTCAACAAAAAAGGCGGTAAAAAATACCGCCTTTAAAAAATTATTCTACACGAAGCTTCATATGCATTACGTTAACGCGAGCAACGTTGTCGAAGGCATCCGAGAATTGAACGAGGAGGAAGTTACCCTTCTCATCCTTGAGGTTTAAATTGTTTGAATAGTATGCGTAAGCACCCTTCTTTCTGATAATAAACGCACCCTCGTCCCATACGGTTGCATCCTTTGAAGTATAAAGCACGAAGCCCTCAAGGTCACCCGCTCTGCCGTGAAGCACGTAAACGCCGTCAATATATGCGGTCTGCGGATTGCGTATACCCTGTGCAAGATAGCAAGGAGCAAGCGTTTCCCAGGTCTTGCCCTTATCGTGACTGATGAGGTGGTCCATTTCGGTCTCACAGTTGAGGTTGTAGGCGTATGCGTGAAGAATGCCCTCGGTATCCATAAGAAGTGAGCAGTATGAGCGTCCGATTGCATCGAAGGGAATAATCGAAATCTCCTCGAAGCTTTCACCGTTGTCCGAGCTTTTGAAAAGTCTGTAAAGGTCCTCGGGCTTCTGTCCGATAAATTCCTCGTTGCAGAACATCATAACGTATATTTCACCGTCGTGACAGAAAGCATCGTAAACTCTGCCCTTGTAATTACACATACGCTTGGCTGCTGACCAGGTTTTTCCTTCGTCGTCACTTGTGACTATGAGAGGCTCCTGCCAAGGCTCACAGCAGGTGAGACCGTCAAGAGTATTTACAAGACAGATAGCAACGATTCGTCCGTTGCAGGCAACGGCTTTTTCAACCGATATGGTGAAAACGCCGTCGTAAAAATATTCGGTGGAAAGGGGAAGTGTATATACGTCGGAATAGGTCTTTCCCGCATCCCTTGAAATTCTGTATTCAACCCAGCCGAGCGTAGAATGTCCGACACATCTTTTGGGAGAGCAATTTGAGTTGAAGTCGATAAAGCAACCCGGTGCAAATTCAGCCATTGCATGAGTCATATGACCACTTCTTCCGCGAGCCTCGTTGTCAACGTAAATTTCGGGCTCTTCCGCAATAAGCGTGTAGCTGTCACCGTTAATTCTGATATCCATTTTGTTCTCCTTATAGTAGACGTTTATCGTATGATTTGCTCAAGTATATCATACGTTGTCCGCAATTTATAGCATTACTTTGCCACAAATTAGTATGCTGTTGACATATACTTATATATAAAATTCCTCCAGCGTGTCAAGGCATAGGCAGGCAAGTCTTCCACCAAAGGCGGCACCGCAATCAATGAAAAGGCTTTGATTACCTTTATATATTTCCGCCTTGCCGTTAATGGAGAGGGTAGGAGTATGACCAACTATCGCAAGTGCGTTGCTGAAATATTCTTTTTCAGGGTCAAGAGGTGTTACCGTCAGCTCCTCAAGGCTATAACTGTCAAGCTCACGGTCGGGTGAAAAGCTGTCAAAGCCTGCGTGGGCAAGAATGAACCGTCTGCCGTTTACGGTTATATCCTCATATGGCAAAAATTCCTCGAAATATTCAAGAGTCCATTCTCTTTCCTCGCTTGACAGCCTTGTAAATTGGCTTGAGGTAGTTCCTCCTCCGTCAAGAAGCCAATCGAAATACATCTTTAAAATTTCGGGGTCAAGATGTGTTTCTGCGTTATCCTCGGTTATTTCAACCGACAAGTGACGCAATACCGAGTAAGCCATAATATCGTGGTTTCCCCAAAGGTGAAAGACGTTTGGAAGGGTCATAAAATAGCGGATGAGGTCGACGGGCCTTTGACCTCGGTCAACCGAGTCTCCCAGAACGTAAAGCGTATCCTTGCTCGAAAAAGAGATTGTTTCGAGCATTTTAAGAAGCTTTTCGTATTCTCCGTGTATATCGGATATAGCGTAGATCATATCAGATTTCGAGATTT
>JAFYTG010000159.1 GCA_017558945.1 Clostridia bacterium | reverse complement strand
GTCCATATTGTCGCGGAGCTTGACGAGGATGTGGGCGCGTGGGCAATCCCAGCCCGTTGCAACCGCCTGCTTGATGATGACCGCTTCTTGCTTGCCGTCGGAAGCTTCAATGTTCGGCAAGTTCTCGTGCTGATCGGAGAGCCAACAAGCGAGCCGTCCGTTTTCATAGGTGATGCCTTGTGTTTCAAAGTAGCGTTCAATCCCGTCCTGCAAGCTCTCCGACTTGTTGGGTATCTGCACCACGATAAGCGGGTTTATATCCGTTCCTCTCTGCAAGAAGGCAGCACGAAGGTCGCGCTGCTTTACAAGCGCGCGGTCGAGCAGAAACGCCGTTTGGTCGTCGGTCGTCACCGTCTGCGGGAAGTCCTCGTTGATAATCAGCATCTTTTTGATAAGACCTGCCGCGATAACTTCTTCTTCGGGAATTTCGATGATCTCCGCCTTGGCTACGCCTTTCGGGGTTGCCGAGCAACGGATTATCTTCTCGGTGTGGAAATACTGTATAATCTCGTCCGCCTTGATGGTGTTGTTCTGATGGCTCTCGTCCACGATGATGACGAAACGCAAACCGTCGTTCAAGGCGTGTGCAATATGTTCAAGGAAATTGGTGCGTTCACTATCTTTGAGCGCGTTATTTCCTTTCTTCGTCAGCTTCTCCCAATTTATGAAAACGCTGTCGTTTTCCTCAAAACCGCCCGTCATAACGTCGGATAGGAGCTTGGTCTGAGAAGCATGGATATACTTGTCCATCTTCTCCTTGCTCTGTTCCTCAAGGTTTCCCTTGCCGGGGGTGAGCCACACGAACACGGTTTTCGGGAAAGACTGTATGTATTGGTGCATAAAGTAGGTGAGTATTATCGTCTTACCGCTACCCGTAGGGCTTTTGAGCACGATGTCACGGGCGGGCTTGTCCATAGCTTCAAAAAGCGACTTGACCGCTTGTAGCTGAAATTCTTTTAATTCCATAACCTCACTCCTTTTTGCTTTCTCGTGATTTTTTTATTGAGTCATTTATTAACTGCTTGCCTTCGGGAGTGTCCATAGCTGTGTTAAGTGCACTTCCGAACATTCCGAAAACGCCCTTAAGTGCTTCAGCAGCCATTGCATTTTCTCCTTCTTTTTGTTGCTTAAGCAATCCGTTTTCAAACTCTGTTTGTTGTAATTCCAATCTATTTTTGTGATCTTGTTCTTTGGATTCCATTTCCAACTTGTGAGCTTCTTTGAGATTTTCTATATCTATTTTGTGTTGCTCCATAAGTTTATCAAGGTCATGTTTATTTTGCTCTTTGACCACCTTAATTTGAGCAGAAGCATTTTTATGAGCTACAAAATACGTAACTAAACCCGTTAATAAAGACGGGATACACGCTATCAACAACGTTTTCCAAAACTCGTCCATAATTAAACCTCCTGCAAATCTCGGTAGTAGTAATCGGGGATAATTCTAATCTCAACCCCGCGATCACGCAGGATATTCTCTTGTTCCTCATCGGGGAGAAGGTCGTGCCCCATATAGAGCTTACGGCATTTTGCAAAGGCTTCTACATTCTGAATAAACTCAGCAAGTTCGTCCTCGGTAAGTACGATACCGACCTCGGCATTACCCGTAAAGTTGATGCCGTTTTCAAGCTCCACAAGCTCACGGATATGTGCAAGCAGTTCATCGGCATACTCGTAGTACATAAGCTCACTCACGGGTATATAATCGATCTTAAAATATTTGAGCGAAGCATCATACCCCTCTTTGTCGATCACGCGCTTGATACGCTCGTATGTAACCTCACGGCAAATGTTATTCTCGTTGTTTGTGCAGAGGATAAAACGACGGTTGCCGTTATCTTGTTTATTTTGTGCAAGCACAGCTTGTGCCGTTGTGCCACTGCCAGCAAAAAAATCCAATATGGTAGCGTTTTTGCTACTCAAACCATTTACTTCAAATGCTATAAAATACTTAATTAATTCGCTTGGCTTGGAAAATTTAAATGCATCTTCTGAACCGAATACATTTCTAATTTCTTGTGTTCCATCCTGTGTAAAGGGACCGTTAAGTATAGATAGCGGTTTTCCGCGACGAATATTTCCATTTTCATCAAAAAGGTATTTTTTTGCACGAACAGAATAAGTTCCGTCTTTTTG
>JAFYTG010000158.1 GCA_017558945.1 Clostridia bacterium | reverse complement strand
TGAAGAGGGAGCAGACGTTGATGCATTCGTACAGACTCTTAAGGATAACGCTAATATGCGTTGGCTTATCTGCACCGCTGCAGAGGAGGTTGTATGTGATGCTGTTGACAACACCGTATTCTTCTGTATGGCTAAGCAGTCCTTTGAGGAGGATGCTCCTGCTGAAGACGAGTTTCTCGACTTTGATGAGCCCGCAATTGATGACCTTCCCGCCTACGACGGAGAAGCATTTGACCCCGAGGCTCCCGTAGCTCCCGATATGCCCGCGCTTTTCCCCGATGCTGAGCTTCCTGCTGTTGACGAAACATTCGAGGGCGCTACCGATATAGAGGAAATTCCGATCGTTACTGTTCCTGATAGCGATAGCGAAATTGCGGTCGTTGAGCCCGAGGCTCCCACTGTCGACGATACCCCCGCAGCTCTTCCCGAGGAGGAGCTTGTTCCCGAGGAGCCCGTTGTTGAGACACCCGTAGTTGACGGTGACCTTACTCCCGCAAACAAGCTTTTCGAGTCCTTCAAGGCTCAGCTTACTGACGGCGCAACTGATACATTAACAATCGCAAACACTCTCGCCAGCAACGAAATCATTCCCTTTATGGCTGGCGCTATGGAGGTTGAGGGCGGATTCCTTAACGGCTTTAACGAGGAGATTCACGGCTTTAAGTCCGGCTCTGTATTTATGCCTATGATTGGCTCTATTCCTTTTGTTGGTTACGTATTCGAGCTTGAGGATGGAGCAGACGTTGATGCTTTCGTACAGACACTTAAGGACAACGCTAATATGAGATGGCTCATTTGTGTTTCCGCAGAGGAGATCGTATGTGAGGCTGTTGATAACTACGTATATTTCTGTATGGCTAAGGCAAGCTTTGAGGAATAATTTATTGCAAAAATAAATAAGGGCGGTTATACCGCCCTGTTTTTTTGAAACGAGGTAGCATATGCTTTTTTCATCAATACCATTCTTATATGCTTTTTTACCGATAGTACTTCTTTTGTATTTCGTTGCACCGAGAAAGCTTAAAAACGCCGTGCTTCTTATCTCAAGCCTTGTGTTTTACGCTTGGGGTGAACCGAGATACGTCGTTATAATGATAATCTCCGTCACCTGCGGATACGTGCTTGGACTCCTTATTGAGAAGTACCGCAATAACAAACGTCTTTCACGCTTGTTTATGATTTTATCCGCCGTAATATCTCTCGGACTTCTCGGATATTTTAAGTATGCAAACTTCTTCATTTCGAACTTTGCGGCGGTAACGGGTCTTTCGATACCCTTGCTCCGCATAACTCTTCCTATCGGTATCAGCTTTTACACCTTCCAGCTTTTAAGCTATACCATTGACGTTTACAGAGGCGATGTTCCCGCACAGAAAAACTTTATAACGCTTTCTGCTTATATCGCACTTTTCCCTCAGCTCATTGCAGGTCCTATCGTTCGTTATTCCGACGTTGCAGAGGAGCTTCAGAACCGTACTCACTCCTTTAAGATGATTGCAGAGGGCTCACGCCGTTTCCTCATAGGTCTCGGAAAGAAGGTCCTTATCGCAAACATTCTCGGAGAATTCTGCGACACCTTCAAGGCATCGGGGGATTGGTCGGTTGCATTCTTCTGGCTTTACGGAATTGCCTTTTCTCTCCACATCTATTTTGACTTTTCGGGTTATTCCGATATGGCAATAGGTCTTGGAAGGATTTTCGGCTTCAATTTCCTTGAAAACTTCAATTATCCCTTTATTTCTAAGAGCATTACTGAATTCTGGAGACGTTGGCATATGTCACTGTCCTATTGGTTCCGTGACTACGTTTATATTCCTCTCGGCGGTAACCGAGTTTCAAAGGCTCGTCATATCTTCAATATCTTTGTCGTATGGTTTTTGACGGGCTTCTGGCACGGTGCAGATTGGTACTTTATTATATGGGGCGTATATTTTGGCGTTCTTCTCCTTATAGAAAAGTTCTTCTTGTCTGATCTTCTCAAGAAGGCAAAATTCATCCGTCACATTTACGTTCTATTTTTGATAATCATAAGCTTCGTTATATTCAACGCTTCAAGCACCTCGGAGGCTTTCGTATACGTTGGAAGAATGTTCGGCGCAGGTGGATTGCCGCTTGTATCCACAGAATTCTTCTATTACCTGCGTAGCCTTGCACCTACGCTTGTTATTGCAATTATTGGTGCTACGCCCGTTGTCAAGACTGTGTTTGTTAAGCTTTCCGAGAGGGAAGGCGTGAGAAGGATTTTGAACCTTGTTGAAATCCCCGCACTTCTTTTGCTTCTCGTTGTTATTACTGCTTATCTTGTAGACGGCTCCTTCAACCCCTTCCTTTATTTCAGATTTTAAGAGGTGATATTATGTGTGACAAGATTAAAAATATTATCCTCACAGTAGTACTTGCACTTGTGATTTTCGGTCTCGGTGCATATATGCTGATAACCCCGTCGCAGGAGTTTTCGGATTCCGAGAGAAGAGTACTTGCACAGTTTCCCGAAACAAGCGTTAAAACGCTTTTAAACGGCTCTTTTATGAAAGATTTCGAGACGTATACTCTTGACCAGTTTCCTTTCCGTGACGCCTTCAGAAGCGTTAAAATGTTCTCATCACTAAAGATTTTCAACAACCTTACGGCAAACGACCTTTACACCCTCGGTGACTACGTTATAAAGCAGGAATATCCGCTTGACGAAAAGGTCGTGCAGGGCAATCTCGATACGATTAACCGTGTGTTTGCTTCAAGTGTTGAAGGGAAAACCGACAGAGTTTTCTTCTCACTTATTCCCGATAAGAATTATTATTTCTCAAAGGAATCCGGCAGGCTCTCTTTTGATTGGGATGAGCTTGAGGGTCTTATCTCGAAAAATGCAGGATGGTCGGAATATATTGATATTACCGACACCCTCTCGGACGATTCCTATTATATGACAGATACCCATTGGAGCCAGGATAAGATTCTTGATACTGCCGACAGAGTACTTTCCTCTCTCGGCAAGGATATGCCTGAGACTTATACGGAAAACACTCTGAATTGTGATTTTTGGGGAGTATATACGGGTCAGCTTATGCTTCCGCTTAAGGCTGATAAGATAGTATATCTCACGAACGAAATTATCGACTCCTATAACGTCACAAGCCTTGATTCTATGGGTAATCAGCAGAAGGATTTCGTTTATAACCACGGGAAACTCGATTCCAAGGACACCTACGATTTCTTTATGTCGGGTGCAGTACCGCTCGTCGTTATCAACAATCCTACCGTTACGGACGGCTCACATCTCATTCTTTTCCGTGATTCCTTCGGAAGCTCACTTGCACCTCTTCTTGCACAGTGCTATTCCAAGACGACGGTTATTGACCTTCGTTATATCAATCCTTCGTTCCTTGGCTTCTTTGCCGACTTTAACAACGCCGACGTACTCTTTATGTACAGTCCGCTCGTTCTTAATTCGCCCTCGGTATTGCAGGGCTAAAAAGAAATGCTGAACGGTTTTCCGTTCAGCATTCTTTTTTTGTATAATCTGTTATCAGTTTGTAATTTCTGCTCCCGAGAAGCCAACTACGACGTTAATCTTTACGGGTGCTTCGGTTTGTGCCGTAGCTGATGCGCTTCCCGTTACGGTACCGCTTGCAACTGCCTTGATACCACCGTTAAAGGTTATTTCCTCGGTAGTCTGCTCGTATGCGTGATAGAGGATAGCCTTGTTGGTTTCGGGCGAGTACTCGATGTAATCAGCGCTCTTGAGGGTTGCGTTGAAGGTTACCGTTTCATTGCCAATAGTTACCGTGGGATTGGTAATAGGCGCATCGACGAGAGTACAAGCCGATATTGTTCCAATCTGTGCCTTGTCTACCGTCTTGCCGGACTTTCTGATTTCGACGAGCGTTACGTCGTTTACGGATATGCTTGAAACGTAGGTTGCAAAGTTACCGCCGTCAAGGGTGATTCCCGCGAAGCTGTATTTTGAACGGTCATATTCACCGTTGTCAACCTGTGTGAGAATAACGTCTCTCCATCCGTTGAAGCTTAAGTCAACGAAGTAGTCTGCACGACCCGTTCCCACAGCACCGTCGAAGGAAATGAGAATAGCGTCGCCGTCTGCTCCCGTACCCTTAACTCGAAGAGAGAGCGCGAGCTTTCCGGTAATGTTGATGGGATTAGTCTTGAAGGTAAGCTTCTGTTCACCGAGAGTCTTGTTCTCGTCAAGCTCTACTAATGTTACGGGATCAGCGCCAAGGGTAGAGAAGAGGTTTTCAACTCGGATAAAGGGAGCCTGAGTATCAAACGGGTTATTTGCCTTGAAGCTGAAATCGTCTGCACCGCTCTTTCCGAGCTTTGCGTAATTGTAATACATTTCAAGGAAAGCAAATTCTCCTGCACTCTTTTCAATTACCTTGAATTCATAGGTGCTTGACTTAACCTTATTAATTACCTCATCGGAGAAGTACTTGGATTTTCTCAGCTCACCGTAATACTTGTTATAGTACTCTATGTTTGCTCGGAGGAATGGGTTTGTATCGAGTGACTCTGCACTGAGCCCGTTGTAAACCATTGTCATATTGTAAATGATACTCTGGTAACCTAGATAGTCAAGGTTGTTACGGAACTGAGTACGTGTAATAGTGTTCTTATAGGTTGAGCTCTTGTCGGGGTGGAAATCGTACCAACCGAGCGTTGCTATGAAGTTGTGTGTCATATTGGTCTTGTTGTTTGTAATATGACCTGCGTTGAAATTGTTGTAGCCACGGCCGGGGACGTCGTAAGCACCTACACGGCCTCTTACGTTCCATTCCTGAGGTCCGCCCGAGGAGGTCTCAATCATAGGAGATATCTCGCACTTGGAAATGATTCTCTGTATGAACATCTGGAAGTAGTACCAAACCATATCGCTTGAGGTGTGTCTGTTAAGACCGTCGATTGCATCGAGATAGATCATTTCAAATCCACCCTCGTTATACGCCTTTGCGGTAAGGTCTGCAACGTGATAGAAGAGGTCAGAGCCAAGCTTAGGAACGAATAACTGGAAGTATCCGGAAAGGTGATATATTTTTGTGCCCGCTTCATGCTCTGCTGGCTTTGTACCGCCGCAGCCTCTTTCACAGTTAATAAAGCCCGAGGAGGTACCATAAGTAATACGGATAATTTCGTCATCAATAAGCACGAATCGGCTGTTTTTGTTGAAGAACTCGTAGGTCAAATCGAAGTTTGAAGCATCCTCAACCGTTGCAATGTTTTTTGCGAATTTGGAAACCTTCTTACGAGTGGTGTAAACGTCGTCAAGAGTCTCAAGGTCCCTGAGCCACTTGGGATTTGAAAGAATACCTTTTGCATTGTAGTCGATATAGTACGCATAGGTGTGAAGAGCGGTCTGAATTCCTGCTTCCTTGAACTTTGAGCCGTACTTGTCGTACCACTCGGTTGCAGTGCCCGATTCAGTGTTGAAGAAGTAGAAGTCTCCGGGACGGTGAGTCTGGTTACCCTTGTGAATATCCGCCTGGTCAATACCGTAGGTCTTACATACCTCGATTATCTTGTCAATGTTTTCTTCGTTAACGCTTGAAATCAGCCAGTAGTCACCCCAAAGAGGAGCGTAATCCTTGCTGTAAGCTGCGCTGGTTGTCGTAGCCATACCAACCGAGAGGTCAATTGCTTCAAGTATCTCCTTGAGATAATCAATAACGACGCCCTTCTTGGCAAAGGTAATGCCGATCTTAGCTCCCATAATACCCGAGGGGCAGGAGGGGAATGCAGATGCGTTAACGGCGGTATGAACGCCGTAGCCCTTTTGCGCAGGGTTAGTCCATGCGCTCATTCCGACCAGACCGATTCTGAAGGAATCGTCATCCTCGGAAATTTTGATGTTAGTCTGGAGATTTCCGAAAACAACCTTTTGCTCACCCGAAACAAGCTCGGAGTCAAGCTCGAATGTCATAAAGTTGTTCTTGATTTCAACAAGCATATAAACGACCGAGCCGTTCTTGAAGGTAACCTTAATTCTGTTACCGTCTGTTTCCATATTCGTAGGAATGACGTTTGCTCCGTTGCTTGCTATAAGATAAATGAACTGATAGTTAGAGGAGGGAAGATTATAATCCTCGCCTGTGTACTTGTTGAGAAGCTTTGTAACCTTACCGTTCTTTTTTGCAACGGTAAATGCAAACCAATCGTTTTCAAAGGTGTAGGCTGAAGCCGTTTCGGATACTCCGTCAAGGCTTCTTTCGTAATAGTAATCACCGTGAACGTTGGAGTTGGAGGCCATTAAGATGTTAAGTCTGCCCCAATGAGTCTTGATGTCAACAAATTCGTTGTCAAGATTTGAAGTGCTGACGGTCTTTTCACTTACCTTGAGACCTAAAAGTCTGTTGATGACCGTAACGACCTCTGCACGCGTGATCGTGTTGTCGGGACGGAAGGTCTCATCCTCATAGCCGTTAACGAGTCCTGCTCCTGCCGCCGCCATAATGGAGGTGTAATAGAAGTGGTCCTCGGGAACGTCCTTGAAGGAAATGTTATCGTTTTTGCTTGCGAGTGCCGATGCGGAATTTGCAAGGTCAACGAACTCGGCTCTCGTTATAGGCTCGTTGGGCTTGTAGGTCGTGTTCTTGTTGCGGAAGAAGAAGCCCGTTTCGTCAAGGTATGCCACCGCATTGTAGAACCAATCGCCCGTCTTTACGTCCTCAAAGCGTGTAGTGTATCCATCGGGAATGGACTGTACTCCGAGAATTAGACGGGCAAAGATTGTACAAGCCTCGGCTCTCGTCATATTGGCGTTGGGACGGAAGGTGTTACCCTCGTATCCGAAGATATACGCATTGTTTGCTCCGTTGTACTGAAGTGATACCTGAGGAAGTGAATCGTTGGTGGTGGGCTCAGCAAGAGTGCCTATCTTGTCAAGCGTTATAGTTTTCTGCTCAAGTATCTTTTCAAAGGGAAGAGAGTAGGAGCAGGTGATAGTCTTATTGTCTTCTGAGAAGGAAATGATGAGAGGGAGGGGACTGCTATATTCCTTGTCCTCGCCCGAGGTGAGCATATTGGATGCAATAAGAGCGGTTTCAACACCGTTGTTATTCTTGACCTTGGAGGCTATAATGCCGGGCTTGCTAACAAGGCTGGAAACGATTGCAAGTATGTTATCGTGGTTTGCAAAGGCGTACTTCCAGAGTATTTCACCGTCAACGGGATTACCGTAGTTAGCAATATTATAGGAGCGGACGGAGGAGGTAGCACCTGCGGTTACTATTTTACCGCCCGTTTCATTCCAATCCCACATTTTGTACATATCACCGTTATCGTCAATCATAGAGGTTGTGAAAACGATAGCGTATTTGTCCTTGTGCTGAGCAATTACCGAGTTGAACCAATCGACTACAGCTGTCTGAGGCCAGAGCTCAAGCTGGAAGATAATGTACTTCGTGCCGTTGTTTTCAACTATCGTATAATAGTTTGAATCGTTATAGTAATCGTAGTTTGCATCCTCGGTAACTATTTCCGATACGGGAAACATAGCCGCTTGATTGGTATCACGCAAAAAGCCGTTAGAGTAGGTGTCGTTGTAATGATAGGATATACCCGTTGCAATGCCTTCGTCACGGATAAAGTTCATTGCATCGCGTGCAATCTTAAACTCTTCTTGCCACTCGACGTCGTTTGCGTTAGCAACCTTAAGCTCGGATGATACCTTACTGTAATTGTAGTAGGTGAAATTTGCACCGCCTGCAATCTGTCCGAGAAAAGAAATGTACTTGAGATTGAGTGTATCCTTGTTGTTGAGAAGCCAGAACGTTGCATCCTCGAGAGAGATATCGAGTCCTGCATTGGTGGTAAAGTTTTTCGTTCCGTTGAAGCTTGCAACGGAAAATTCTGTTTCTTTAACCTCGGGAATGCCTTTATCTGCAAAGGCTATTACATTCAACGAGGTAAGTATCAGAATTGCCGTCAGAATGAAAAGTATTGTCTTTTTCATATCATTTCTCCTTTGGTTGAATTAATTCTATTCTATCATATATCATTTTCAAAAACAATATCGAAATTGACGTTTTGTTTAGATTGAAAAATTTTTTATGATTATCATTGACAAATCAGTAAAAAATGGTGCTTTCTTTTTGTTAATTATATTTAAAAGAAATGCTCCGTCATAGAGACGGAGCATTTTGTATCAGTTTGTAATTTCTTCACCTGAGAATCCGAGCGTTACTCTTGCACGGAGGGTTGAAGAGGTGAGTGCCTCTGCTGAATAGGTGCAGATGAAGTCACCGGTTGCAACGTTGAGAGTGCCCGTAAAGCCAATCTCTGTCTTGGTCTGTTCCTTGTTGTTGTAGAGATAAGCCTTATTTTCGGTGGGGTAATATTCGATGTAGTTACCGCCGTCAATCTCGGTGTTGAAGGTCATCTTGGACGAGCCTACGCTTACGGTAGGATTCTTAACCCTTGCCTGATTCTGCTTATATGCCGTTATTGAGGACATCTGTGCAGTCTTTGCCGTGCTGCCGCAGGTGTAAACAACAACCTTTACGATGTTAGCAAAGTTGGGAGTTGAACGCACCGTACCGTAGTCACCGCCGACGTTGTAAATGGGAGCACCGAACTTGTACTTTGCGGTGTCGTATTCAGCGTTGTCGGCGTCAAGCATTACGAATTCCTTCCATCCCTCGTAGTTAAGGTCTATGAAGTAGTCAGAGTGTCCGTTGGATTCTCCCGAGGTAAGACCACCCGTGAGAGATATAAGGATAGCATCTCCGTCCTTGCCCGTACCCTTAACCTTAACCTTCATAGCCATATTTTTGCTCATATTTACGGAAAGTCCCGTAACTGTGAGTGTCTGCTGAGAAAGAGTCTTGCTTTCGTCAAATTCAACGAGTGTAATGGGATCTTCATACTCGGTTGACCAACGAGGCTCAACACGGACAAAGGGAGTCTGCGCATCAAAGGGGTTGTTACCCTTGAAGGAGTAATTGGGGGAAGTGAGGTCATTTCCGAGATTTGCCTGAGAATAGTACATATGAAGGAATGCGTATTCACCGGGAGCTTTTTCAATTATCTTCCACTCACCGCCCTTTTCGATTATTGCCTGCTTTACTTCATCCGTGAAGTAATGAGACTTACGAAGCTTGGCGTAAACGTCGTTGTAGTGGGAAATGTTCGCCTTCATAAATGGGTTTTCATTGATGGTAGAGGGAAGGGGGTTATAAACCATCGTCATATCGTAAATGACAGAGGTCATACCGAGGTAATCAACATCATCAAAGAACTGTGTCTTCTGAATGGTATTATACATTCCGGCTGTCGGTGCTTCATCGGGACGGAAATTCCACCAGCCGAGAGTTGAAATTATGTTGCTTGCCGCAGCCTTAAGATTGTTCTTTGCGTGTGACTGGATAGAAATCTTATAAGCACGGGAAGGATAGTCATATGCACCCATACGTCCGCGGAAATTGTATTCTTGACCGCATCCGGAGGAGGTTTCAACGATAGGTGTTCTTTCGCACTGAGACACGATTCTGTGAATATACATCTGATGCCAGTACCAAGCGCTCCAGCCCTTATCTGAATAGCAGGCGTTAATGTCTGCACCGCATCCGTCGATTGCATCGAAGTAAAGCATATCAAACTGACCGTCGTTATAAGCTTCTGCCATAAGGTCTGCAGTTCTCCAGAAAAGCTCTGAGCCGTATTCCGGAACAAGCTTACCGAAGTGTCCGGAGAGGTGATAGATTTTAGCACCGGCCTTATGAGTCGTTGCCTCAGTTCCGCATTGACCTCTCTTTATACTTACGAAGCCTATGTCAGTACCGCTTCCAACCTTGATGATTTCCTCATCGATAAGTATAAAGTTAGAGTTTGCAACGAAGAAGGAGGTAGTTGCATCAAATCCCGTTGCGTCCTCAACCGTCGGTACGTTGGAACGGAATTTGGTCATATCCTTGGAGAGTGTATACACGTCATCTCTCTTGAGAAGTTGCTTCTGCCAATAAGGATTGGTTGTTATATCAGTTGCGGTGTAGTCAATATACCAAGCGTAGCTGTGGAGAGCTGTTTTTAAGCCTGCCTCTTTGAACTTATAGCCAATTTTCTCATAGTATTCCTTTGCAGTACCCGATTCTGTGTATGCAAACTTGAAGTTACCGTTAAGGAAGGTAGTGCCGCCCATATGAAGGTCTATCGTGTCAACACCGTATTCCTTACAGAGAGCAATATATTCGTCGATGGTCTCGGGATTTGTATCGCCACGGATTGCGTAATCGTCATATATCGGCTCCCACTCCTTAGTGTAAGCACCTGCAGACTTGAGTGCCAAGCCTACCGAGGTATCAACCGCATCCATAGCCTTCTGCATAAAGGGGATAGTATCGGAGTATTTAGAGAATACGATACCGTACTTTGAACCCATAGTTCCCGCATCGTAGTTTGAGTGTGCCTGTGCAATGGTGTTCGTGTACTCGCCGAGGAGATAGTTTGAAACCTGAGTCCAAGCTGTCATACCGATGCCGTTGATACGGAAGGAATCAGGCTCGTTTGAAATCTTGATGTTAGTCTCAAGAATTCCGTATACGACGGTTAATACACCGGGAGCAAGCTCAGAGTCGATTTCAAAGGTCATAAGGTCGTCGGTGATTTCAACGATTAAGTATACGGATGAGCCGTTTTTGAAATCAACCTTGATTCTGTTACCGTCGATTGACATAGATACGGGTACTATTTTAGCTCCGCCGTCGGATACAAGGTAAATAAAATTAGGATTTTTTGCGTTGTTGTTAATATCCTCGTTGGTATAGCGGTTGATAATCTCAATAACCTTACCCGAACGCTTTTCAACGGTAAAGGAGAAGTGCTTGTTCGTAAAGGTCAGATTCTTTGACGTTTCCGTAACTCCATCAAGAGTTTTGGTATAGTAATATGAGCCGTGAACGTTTGAGTTGGAAGCCATAAGGATGTTGAGTCTTGCCCAATGCGTTCCAATATCAACGAATTCATTTTCGAGCTTTGAGGTGTCAATGGTTTTTGCTGTTGACTTGAGACCAAGAAGCCTGTTTACAACTGTTACAACCTCAGCTCGTGTAATGGTGTTGTCGGGACGGAACGTGGAGTCCTCATAGCCGTTAACAAGACCTGCACCTGCCGCTGCAATAATTGAATCATAGTAAAAATGAGTGGTAGGTACGTCCGCAAACTCTATCTTCTTGGTTGATGCAGTAAGTGAGCTTGCCTTATTTGCAAGGTCTACAAACTCTGCACGGGTGATAGGCTCGTTGGGCTTGTAGGTTGAAGAGGTAAGCTGTTCAAAGAAACCGTTTTGGTCAAGAAATGCTACCGCATTGTAGAACCAGTCACCCGTCTTTACGTCGGTAAAGCGTGTTACGTATCCGTCGGGTATGCTCTGTACACCGAGAATGAGGCGGGCAAAAATAGTACAAGCCTCAGCTCTTGTCATATTTGCGTTGGGACGGAAGGTGTTACCCTCGTATCCGAAGATATAAGCCTTGTTTGCACCGTTATACTGTGTTGCAATCTTTGGAAGCTCGATCTTGGGCTCGGTAAGGGTGGCTATCTTATTGAGCTTGATGCTCTTTAAACTTGTGTCAAGATATCCGTTGAAGGGGGAGAGGTATGAGCAGGTAACGGTCTTGTTGTCTTCAGATATTGAAACGTTGAACATAGCAAGACCGACCGTTGAGTAAAGCTTGTCTGCATTAGTACAAATTGCCGCAACCTCAATACCGTTGCTGTTCTTGAACTTTGTTAAAGCAACATCAGATGCTCCACCGTAAGCAGAAATGACTGCGAGAATATTATCGTTCTTTGAGAAGCAGTAATTCCAGAGCTGGTCACCGTCACGGGGGTTGCCCATAGAGGAAATATTGCAGTATCTGAGATAAGTGGACTTATCCGTTCTGACGTCTCCCTTGATGCTCCAATCCCACATGGTATACATACCACCTGAGGAATCAATGAACGAATAGGTGTAAATGATTGCGTACTTGTCCTGATTTTCCTGCAAAGTTAGGTTTACCCAATCAAGCACAGCCGCACGGGGCCAAGGCTCAAGAGTGAATATCATATACTTGATGCCGTTATT
>JAFYTG010000157.1 GCA_017558945.1 Clostridia bacterium | reverse complement strand
GTATTTGCAACCGAACCTGAAATCACCGAGGTCAGCACCTTTGGAGAATTGCTAAACGCAGTAAATTCAGATAAAACATATATCAAGCTGACAACTAATATCAAGGACATCGTTCCCGACGACGAGCTTCCCACGAAGCATCGACTTGTGTTTGACGGTGGCAAGGAGTACGTGCTTGACCTGAACGGATATTCGCTCGATGTGGTAAATCACATAAACGAGTATTATACCTCTAATTTCCCAATGATAAGCGTCTCGGGTAATTCAAGCCTTGAGATCAAGGACGGTAGCCTTGCATTTGATAATTGGTATGCGGGTGGAAGCAACCGTAAGGCGAGAGGTGTTGTTCACGTTGCTGATACATCAACGCTTGTTGCGACGAAGGTCAATATGAGAAATGCATACGCAGGTAACGTTGTTTCGGCTACGGCTGAGGCAAAGGTCACACTTGACGGAGGAGAGTACATAGTCCAGAACGGTTTCGCAATTTATCTTGACCGTCAGGCATCGCTTACTCTTGAGGGAGACGTATCTATCCATACCCTTGTCGGAGACAGCGCAAATACCCAAGGCGGCATTGACGGCTATGGCGCGCTTTATTCCGAATCTACGGGTTCGCTTGTGATAAATAACGCATACTTTAAGTCTGGTATTCAAGTAAGTAATTCGCAGATTGGTGCGTTTTCGACCGCTACCCACGAGGTAACGATCAACGGAGACGTATTGAATGAGGACATATTCAAAGGAACTGTTACCGAAGCGAAAAATCAAAATAAAAAGTATTATTGGTATTCGTATAATCAAAATGCGCTTGAAAGAACTTCAGATTCAAGCTTTTCTAACACTGTAAGAGTCATTTCCTACGACAAGAAATATCCTATCGAGGTGATGAACGGTACGGCTACGGTAAACGGAACTCCCGTTACCGAAGTAGGCTACGGAAAGACTGTCACTATCGTAGCTAACACACCCGAGGAGGGAATGGAATTCTTGCGTTGGGACACAAGTGGAGTGAATCTTGCAGATCATTATAACGCAACTACCACCTTCACCATGCCCCCCGCTCCCGTTACTCTTGCGGCATGCTATGGAAAGGAAAATGTGAAGTCAGTCTCCCTTACTGTTGACACTCCTACAGTGGGACAAAAGGTAAGCGAGATGAACGTAAGCGCTGAAAACGCAACTATCAAAATCGTTGAGTGGTATGAAAATTACGTTTTGATGAACGAGAACGATGTTTTCAAGCCCGGTAAGAGCTATAAAATAAAGACCTTGCTTTATCCGCCTGAAGAGCATAAGTTTGATGATAACGTTACGACTACTGTAAATGGCGACGGAGCAACAATAGAGGCGTGTGCACAATATGCCTACGTTAGCTATGAGGTTGTGACACTTGCGGAAAATCCTTTCCCTGTAGTTTATAATAGCGCGACCGCACAGCTCGGTATCGGCGGCAGACTTGAGCTTGACACAGACCTTATGGCATCGCAGAGCGCAATTTTCAAGGAAGCGTACGATGCGGGTACAGTTGAATATCAGTGGTACAAGAACGGCGAAATAGTAGAATGGGCAATAACTCCCGCATACTATTTTGAGGCTGAGGACGTAGGCTCTGTTTTCTACGTAATTGTAACGGCTGGCGACAAAACCGCGTGGGGTGATACTCACGACGTTTACAATTATTTGTATCAGGTGTATCTCAACGCCGGAGAATACATTGCGGGTGGAAAGGCTCCGCAGATGTCGTCTGCGACCCCCGGAGTAGGTATAATTCAGAGTACGTTGTGGATTTCCGAGGGCTATGGTCAGCCTGCGCTTGATATTGAAAAAGCGGTTTTGATCCCCGGTAAGAGCTACGTTTTGTCGGGTCAGCTTGTTCAAACAGGTGAGGCGCTTGTTCCTTATGGCGCAAACGTATACGTTAACGGTGAGATGATGCCTAATGAGATAGACGGAATTGGACGTTTCTACTATGAATTTGAAGTTCCCGAGACGGATTATCCCGTATATTACAAGGCAAACGGTGAGATCGGTATCGGCGTAACTCTTACGGTTGACGTTGAAAAGATGTGTCAGGAAAGCTCCACGTTTAAGCACGCATACGAGGCGGCAAATCCCACCTATCAGACCGTATTCTATCAGTGG
>JAFYTG010000156.1 GCA_017558945.1 Clostridia bacterium | reverse complement strand
TTATATGTTCACAGCATGTAAACGCCGCATACTTTGCGTGATTGCCATTCTCGCGCTGATTGTATGCGCTGTGTGCGTTACAGCACTTGCAGACAACGTGAAGTATGACTTCTCGTCATATCCCACAAGCGCTGCAGGCAAGCTTGACCCCGAGGCTCCTGAAAAGGGTGGATGGAGCTACACGGCTACCTACACGAAGGGTAGCTTCAATCTCACCAATGCCGAGCACACCTACGGTATTGGCGACCAGGCATCAAGGTACGGTGACCTTGTTACCGACCTTTGCCTGACCTATACGATTCCTGCAGAGCAGCAGGTAAAGATCAAGGATTACGGACAGATTGAGTTTACCCGCCTTATGTCTAACGGCAACAATTTCTGTCAGACCTATGGTTCTACCTTCACTCTCGTTCTTGTGATGGATGACGGTCAGACCATTGCTAAGGCGTATCCTTGGTATGACCCCTCACAGGGGCTTTCGAATTCACTCTCAACTGTTGTGGATGCCGATATTCAGGCTGAGATTGAAGCTCTTGAGGGTGACCCCACTCTCGTAAAGCTTCAGTATTATCCCTATTCATCGGGTGAGGAATATTTCCACCGTGACTCAAGCGACTATTACAGACCTGCCGTTGCGGATGATCCTGAGACCGAGGAGGATGAGACTCAGGCTGTTTATAACGGAAGATCCTACTACTTCCTTACCACCTACCTCCAGCTTACCGAGGCTGCCGCTATTCCCGCAGAGGACTTCGGCACCGAAACGGATACCTGGGACGGAACCGAGACAGGCGTTCATAACGGTAAGATTACAGGCCTTGACGCAAGTAAGACCTATAAGTATGCTCCCGTTCATTCTCTTGACAGCGCCTTCGTTACCGTAACGGGAGTTGAAGCAATTGAAAACCTCGTCGGCGGTGTATATGAGCTTCGCGCCGTTGAGGAGGGCAAGGCAGACAGTAAGAGCGTTATGGTTGTCGTTCCCAAGACCACTCAGGGCTCAAAGAACAATATTGACCTTTGGAGACATAAGGCTGACGGTGATTACGTTCACGCAACCAAGCCCGTCAGCGGTAAATGGGTAGCAGGTGTCGCCGCTCCCTATAACGTAGAGGCTAACACGGAAAATGAGGGCTATTATCGCTATCTCGCTTCTTCCTGGAATACCCAGAGCATAATGGGTAAGAGCAAAAACGCTCCTTCTCTTGCTTCTGCAGAGTATTACAGAAAGAATATCGTAGCTTACAGATATGCACTTACTCCCGAGGAGCAGTTTGACGTTGATGAGGTGGGAATTGACAGTGCTCAATTTATCAACTCTTACTACTGGAAAACGAATGCTCCCGTTGTTAACGGCAACACCAAGTATGCGATTTACGTTTATACTAACGGTGATACCGAAAACCCCTACGTTGCAGTAGGAACCTGGAAGACCACCAACTCCGTTGAGCATCTTATCGTTAACGCTTCCGAAAAGCTTGACGGCTACGTTACTTCCATTAAGTACGTTCACTTCTATGAGATTCCGCACGTTGAGGTTGATGAAAATAAAGCTACCACTCAATCAGGCTATCCCCTTTACAGTGGCTTTAAGACGGTAGCTCTTAACGAGAATACCTTCGCTCCCTCAGCGACTGCCGATAAGGCAAATACTTATAAGATTACAGGTCTTGATTCCAACAAGTCCTATAACTTCTCGAACGACGGTAAGACCTGGACCGTTATATCAAACGTAACTGAAATTACGGGTCTTGAAATCGGCGAGTACTATATTCAGGAGTGCGCGTTTGCGACCGATGCGGCTTCCGAGGTTTTCACCTTTGATATCAAGGGCGCACACGAATTTGAAGGCACACCCGTCGCTGACGGACTTTCCATAATCGGTCTTGATGCAAGCGTTCAGTATGAGTACACTACCGTTACAAAGCTTG
>JAFYTG010000021.1 GCA_017558945.1 Clostridia bacterium | reverse complement strand
GCCAAAAACATATGATTTATTCGAGAAAACTCATTTTTGAGTTTTTACCTTAATATTTCTGTATTTGTTTTGATATACAGTCTCATTTGCTTATGCTTTCTTGTTTTTGGCGGTCTGGACTTTTTTTACATCTCCTTTTTTTGTTTAAAGCTTTGAGAATGCCTTTAATACCTGCTTGAGCTTGTAGTTGGCGTTCGTTTTATTTTTGCTGTAATAGGATTGGAAGTTGCTGTTGCCCTCTCTCATCATATTCTGCAAAATGTAAGAGAAGCCCGTGTTGTAAACGTAGCCGAAGTCAAATACGACGTTGTTGATGATAATATCCATAATCTCCTTTGACTCGGAGTCGCGTAGATATCTCGTCTTGAGCGCGATTTCATAAAGGGTGGGAGTTACTGTCTTCCAGCTTTCTGCGGACATAGCCTCAACGATAGTGCCGATGAACTCGGTATCCTTGGCGGTTTTCGGAATTGCGAGAACCGAGTGGTGACCGCCTACCATTGTGAGATATTCCTTTTGGGTCTCATCAAACTTGGGCATAGGAAGGATTCCGTATTCGTCCTCGAAGTTGCGGAGCTTTTCGGTGGTAGCCTCGTCGAGACCGTTCTGCATAAAGATTGAACGCTTTTCATAGAAAAGCTGAGAGGGACTGACTTCGCCCGTCTTATCGTAGAATACGCCGTTGGTGTTATAGCAAAGGTCGTAAATGTCTCCGATAATAGAGTCTATCTTGTCACTCTTCAAGGAAAGCTGAGGCTTGCCGTCGGCATCCTTGGTACAAATGGGATTGTCAAACGCCCAAAGATAAGCGTTAAGACCGGTGCCCGAATTATGTGCAAGACCGTAAAAGTCCTTTTCGTCACGCACGTCGTCACCGTTGTCAACGTAAACGTCCTTAACCATTTCCATCATTGCGTCAAAGGTCCACTTTCCGTCGAGAACGAGCTTATAAAGGTCGCCAAGCTCATAGGATGCTGCAAGGTTCTTATTGAAGAAGAAGCAATAAACACCCGATACGGCAGAGTGATTAAGGTGAGAAATGGCAAGAATTGCCTTGTCATTATAGGAAAGGTTTGTGGAGGTTGTTTCAAACCACCAGGGCTTTGTAAAGTCAATATTTTCAATATCGTACCAGTTAAGGAAAAGATTCTTGGGAACGCTGGTTGCGGTCTCAAGCACCTGACCCATAAGTAAATCAAACTCATCGGAGCCTGCGAGAATGGTCTTGGTAGCGTAATCGTTAACCTCGACGTAGTTGCCCGAGTATACACGCTCTATTTTTACGTTGAAGCGGTTTTCGACGGCTTGATTACGGGTGAATTTTGCATCCAGGAGAAGATTACCCTGATTGCGTGCCTCCTCGGCAACGTAAACCTCACCGCCCGTTTCGACTATACGGAAAACGCGACCCTTGAAGTCCTTTTCCTCAAGTCCGTCCTCAACGAGACTTCTTTCGTAAAAGAGGGAATCCTCTTCGTATTTCTTCGTTTCCGTACCGCCGTTGTCCTCTACCGCGTCATTCTTTTTGCAGGAAAAGAGAACGGTTGTGCAGGAAAAAAGCATTGTTAATGCGAGAAGCATACATAAAAATTTTTTCATATCAACACTCCTTTTTTAATTCAAATAATATTATACAATTTATTCGTGGCGTTTGCAACAATAATATTGCTTGATTTAAGTTAAAAGTATATGATTTTTGGCACAAAAAAGCGTCAGCCGCGGCTGACGCTTAATTTTTTAAAGCTTATCGAATGCTTTGAGTATAGTCTTGAGCTTATAGTTGGCATTAGTCTTATTTTTGCTGTAATAGGACTGGAAATTGTTATTGCCCTCGCGCATCATAACCTCAATGGTGTAGGCGAAGCCGACGTTGTAAACGTAGCCGAAGTCGAAGGTGTTACCGTCAATGATAAGGTCCATTACCTCCTTTGACTCGGAGTCACGGAGATATCTCGTCTTGAGCGCAATCTCGTAAAGAGTGGGGGTTACGGTCTTCCAGCTTTCTGCGGAAAGTGCCTCTACCATAGTTCCGACGAATTCGGTATCCTTGCAGGTCTTGGGTACTGCGAGCACGGTATGATGACCGCCTACCATGGTCTTATAGTCTCTCTGATATTCGTCATACTTGGGGATGGGAAGTATTCCGTAGTCATCCTCAAAGTTGCGGAGCTTTTCGGTGGTAGCCTCACTGAGCGCAAGCTGAGTGAATATAGCGCGTTTTTCGAAGAAAAGCTTTGTTGCGGTTGATTGACCGCCTCCCGCATGGGTGTCACACCATACGCCGTTGGTGTTATAGCAAAGGTCGTACATCATATTGACGATGGAGTCAATCTTGTCGCTCTTAATGGATAACTGGGGCTTACCGTCGGCATCCTTGGTACAGATGGGGTTTTCAAAGGCGGGAAGGTATGCGTGCAGTGATGTGCCGCTGGAAAGGGTGAGACCGTAAAAGTCGTTCTCGTCACGCTTGTCGTCACCGTTGTCAACGTAAACGTCCTTTACAAGCTCGATAAGCTTGTCATAGGTCCACTTGCCGTCAAGAACGAGACCGTAAAGGTCACCCATTTCGTAGGAGGCTGCAAGAGCCTTGTTGAAATAGTAGCAATACGCTCCTCCGACTGCGGTTTGGTCGAGATGGGAGATGGCGAGGATTGCCTTGCCGTTATAGGTAAGCTCGTTTGCGGTTGACGAGAACCACCAGGGCTTTGAAAAGTCAACGTTCTCAATCTCATACCAGTTTAAGAATATGTTCTTGGAAACCGTGTTGGCGGTCTGAAGCACCTGACCCATAAGAAGATCGAATTCGTCCGAGCCTGCAAGCACCGTCTTGGCGGCGTAATCCGCAACCTCGACATAAGTGCCTGTGTATACTAATTCAATTTTTGCGTTGAAGCGGTTTTCTACGGCTTGGTTTCTGGCAAAGACCGCATCCGCTATAAGATTTCCTTGATTGCGTTGCTCATCGGCGATATATATTTCACCGGGAGAAAGCGCAACGACTCTCAAGGCCTTTCCTTTAAAGTCCTCTTCGGGAAGGTCATCGGAGACGAGGCTTCTCTCATAGAAGATGGAGTCCTCATCGTATTTTTTGATTTCACCTGCAACTCCGTCATCCTTAACCTCTTCCTTTTTGCAGGAAAACAAAAGAGTCGCGGTCGAAAAAAGCATAAGGATTGCAAGTGTTAAACACAAAATTCTTTTCATAACGTTCTCCTTGTTATTTGCTTAATCAATATTTTACCATAAAAGCGTTTGTTTTGCAAGATTATTTTAAAAAATGGTGTAATTTATTGCAAAAAAACAAAAAACACCAATGAATTGGTGTTTTTTGAAAACTGTTTTTTGTTATTAATAGAGATAGCCTTCCTTGTAGAGAAGCTCTGCGAGAAGGAGCGAGCCTCCTGCTGCACCTCTGAGGGTGTTGTGTGAAAGACCTACGAACTTGTAATCAAAGAGGCTGTCCTCGCGGAGTCTGCCTGCGGAAACGCCCATACCTCCCTCGAGGTCACGGTCAACGCCCGTCTGGGGACGGTTGTCCTCCTCAAAGTAGGTAAGGAACTTCTTGGGAGCAGAGTGGAGTCCAAGCTCCTGAGGTCTGCCCGAGTAGTTGTTCCAAGCCTCAAGGATTTCTTCCTTGGAGGGCTTGTTCT
>JAFYTG010000155.1 GCA_017558945.1 Clostridia bacterium | reverse complement strand
TCACTTTTCGAGAAGCTTCAAAAAGGTGACGGGTATGACGTTTAAGAATTATCTGAACCGAACGAGAATCAGCAAAGCCGAACAGTTGCTTTTCTTAAAAGGTTGTTCGGTAAGTGAAGCTGCGATCGCCTGTGGATATAACAGCATATCTTATTTTATAAAAGTCTATCGTGTGTTCACGGGCACAACTCCATACAAAGTGTTGAAATCGAAAACGAATAAATAAAAAAACAAGAATATGGCACATCTTGTTTGAGATGCGCCGTATTCTTGAAAATTGTCCTTTAGAGCAACGCTCTAAAGGTGTGTTTCTTTTTTTGTAATAATCAAACGGGAATCGGACCCGAGAGGGCTAAGGCTGTCACGCTTTTAACACCAAGCCCGAGGGCAATGGCGTAAGCCTCAAAAAGATTGCCTGTCACGACAAAAAACACTTGTAAAAAACGAAAAACCGTGGTAAAATAAGAAAAACAAATTCAGGACAAGTAATACTTGTCCTTTTCGGCGTTTGCAGATTTAACTGAAAGGGAATATATGAAGCTATTTTTAGATGCATTAAGACGTGAAGGTGAATATAAGGGCATAGCCGACACGGTTTCAAAGGGAAAATCCTGCCTCGTTTCAGGCGTTGTAGCAGGACTTCGACCCATACTTCTTGAGGCACTTTACCGTGACAGCGGAAAATTTACCGTTGCACTTTTCGGAGAGGAAAGGGAGGCACTCGCACTCTACGAGCAGCTTTCGGCAGGTGATATAAGGTGCTCCTACCTACCGTCGAGAGAAGCCTTTTTCGGAGAAGCCGAGGCAACGGGTCACGACCTTGAAAGCTCAAGGCTTGCCGTATTCACAAGCCTTGCGGCAGGTGAGACAGACATCCTTTTCACCACCGCCGAGGCACTCGCACAGTACACCGTATCGCCTGAAGGACTCGCATCAAGCTCTCTTGTGCTTACACCGGGACAGGAGATATCCGAGGACGAGGTTGTACGCAGGCTCTCGTCAATGGGCTACGTCAGATGCGATATGGTAGACGGAAAGGGACAGTTTTCAAGAAGGGGAGACCTTATCGACTTTTACTCACCTCACCTTGACTATCCCGTCCGAGTTGAATTTTTCGGAGACGAGATAGACACGGTTTCCGCCTTTGATATAATCACTCAGCGGCGTGTAGATACTCTTCGCAAAATATCTCTCACTCCCTCCGTTGAGCTTTATGCCGATGCCGAGGCAAAGAAAAGAATAACCGACCTTCTTGACAAGGCTATAAAGAGCGACGATATCCAAATATCCCGAGCAGCCGCCGTCGAAAAGGAACGTGTAGAGCAGGGTAGCGGAGCCTCATCCGAGCTTTACGTCTCACTTCTCTTTCCGGAGACGTCAACCGCTCTTTCACACATTCCCGAGGATGCCCTCTTTTGTATGTTTGACACCGACAGAATTTCCGCAAGGCTTGAGGGAGCCTTCGACCTTATTTCCGAGAATATTCAAAGCCTTCTTAAAAGCCGTCCCGAGCTTTCACGTATGAAGCCCTCAGTCCCAATGGACGATCCCGACCTGTTTTTTGAAAAGCTTGCGAAGAAAACCTATATTGCCGTTGATTCGCTTCGTTCAAGAGTCGGTATGCGCTTTTCGGAAATTTTTGACCTTGCATCACGAAAGAGCATAAGCCTCGCACAAAATCCCGATATGTTCTTCGAGGATATCAAATCCTATCGCAACGACGGAGCAACCGTTGTAATAATGTCACAGAACAGCGTTGCCTCCGACTCTCTTATGTCTCTTCTCACCTCCCGTGAGATACCCGCACTCTTGAATCCCGAGCCCGAGAATATTATCGGCAATCCCGTTATAGTCCTCTGCGCAATGCAGGGACAGACTAAAAAATATCATATGACCGAGGGATTTGAGCTTCAAAAGAGCCGATTTGTGCTTCTTTTTGACAACGCACCTCTCGCCACCGAAGCACGCTCACGCCGTCACCGTACTCGTTATAAGTCGGACTCCAAGGAGCGTATAATGTCCTACAACGACCTTGCGGTAGGAGATTACGTCGTTCACATCAATCACGGCATAGGTGTTTACGGAGGTATAAAAAGCATCACCACCGACGGCGTGCAGAAGGATTATCTCGTCTTGAATTACGCTCAGGGCGACGTGCTTTACGTCCCTTGTAACAGCCTTGATTCCGTATCCAAGTATATTGGAGCAGGAGAGGGAGGCAACGTCAAGATAAACCGACTTTCATCGGCAGACTGGCAACGCACCAAGTCGCGTGCAAAAGCTGCCGCTAAGGATATTGCCAAGGAGCTTATCCGCCTTTATTCAGCCCGCCGCAACAGTAAGGGTCACGCCTTTTCAACCGACACACCGTGGCAAGCCGAGTTTGAAGGAGCCTTTGGCTATGAGGAGACCGACGGACAGCTTGATGCCGTTGAAGAAATCAAGCGCGATATGGAAAGCGAGGTCCCTATGGACCGACTCCTCTGCGGAGACGTAGGCTTCGGTAAGACGGAGGTTGCACTCCGTGGCGTTTTCAAGTGCGTTATGGATAATATGCAGGCGGCAATTTTAGCCCCCACCACCGTACTTGCGTGGCAGCATTATAATACGATAGTTTCCCGATTCCGAGGCTTTCCCGTCAAGGTGGCAATGCTCTCACGCTTTTCCTCCCGTAAGGAGATAAAGGAAGCCCTTGAGGGAATAGAGGACGGAAGCGTAGATATTATCGTCGGAACTCACCGACTTTTGCAGAAGGACGTGAAGTTCAAGAGACTCGGCTTTCTCGTGGTTGACGAGGAGCAACGCTTCGGCGTTACCCATAAGGAGAAGCTTAAGGAATTATCGGTAGGCGTTGACGTGCTTACTCTCACCGCAACCCCCATTCCGAGAACACTCAATATGGCGCTCTCGGGCATCCGTGATATGTCTATTCTCGAGGAGGCACCGGGTGACCGCTTTCCCGTGCAGACCTACGTTATGGAATACGACGAAGCCACCGTCTTTGAGGCAATACGCCGAGAGGTGAGACGTGGAGGTCAGGTGTTCTATCTGTTCAACAACACCGAGGCACTTGAGGGACGTGCAAAGCGCATAATGGATGCGGTAGACGGCGTTACCGTCGCTACTGCACACGGCAAAATGGACCGTGAGGAGCTTTCGGAGATATGGCGTGATATGTACGACGGCAAGATTGACGTGCTCGTTTGTACCACCATTATCGAGACGGGCGTTGACGTTCCTAATGCCAATACCCTTATTATAGAAAACGCCGACCGCTACGGACTTTCTCAGCTTCATCAGATTCGAGGCAGAGTCGGACGAAGCAACCGACGAGCCTTTGCGTATCTTACCTACAAAAAGGGCAGAGAGGTATCCGAGCTTGCCGAAAAGCGTCTTTCGGCTATCCGTGAATATACCGAGTTTGGCTCCGGCTTTAAGATTGCTATGCGTGACCTTGAGATAAGAGGTGCGGGTAACATCCTCGGAGCTGAGCAGCACGGTCATATGGACAGCGTAGGCTACGATTTGTATATACGCCTTCTCGACGATGCAATGCGTGAGGAGAGGGGAGAGGAGCCCACGTCACAGACAGAGGAGCTTCCGTCGGTAGACCTTACGATAGATGCATTTATTCCGTCGGGCTACATCTCCTCCGAGAAGCAGAGGATTGACGTATATAAAAAGATTTCTCAGGTGCATGACGAGGACAGCGAATGGGAGCTTGTTGACGAGCTTTGCGACCGCTACGGTGAGCCTCCGCGCGCCGTTATGAATCTCGTCGCAGTAGCAAGGCTGAGACCTATTCTTGCCGAGTGCAGAATAAAAAAGATAACGCAGACAGAAGACAGAGTGTATATTTATACCTCACCGCTTGATAAAAAGGCGGGCGAGGCACTTGGTATGCTTTGGAGAGGCAAGCTCACCTTTACCTCGGCAACCTCACCCTATTTCATCTTCCGTCCCGAGAAGAAGAAAATACTTGAGGAGCTTAATACACTCGTCGGGGAATATAAAATTATTCTTGAAAAATCGTCTCAGCAGTAGAAATTTTAACAATTATAGTGTATACTGTATGAGATTTCACTTGAAAGGACTTGAAAAATGAAAACATCGGTAAGGCTTTTAGCCCTTGCGGTCGTTGTTTTGATGATGCTGACTCTCACTCTTTCCTGCAAAAAGCAGGAGAGCGAGGCGGTAATCTCCTACGGCTCAACCGTAATGAACGAAAAAATGTATATCTACGAGCTCAGCAGATATAAATCCGAGCTTCTCGACTCCTACGGCTCAACGGGTGTCGATATTCCTGAAATCTGGACTACATCCATCGGAGAGGGAGCAACCTTTGACGATTTCTGTTACGCTCAATGTCAGATGAACATCTGCTCGATGCTCTTCTTCGCCGAGTATGCCAAGACCCACGGAATAGAGCTTTCGGAGGAGGAAAAGGAATTTATTGACGAGAAGGTTGATACCCTTATTGCCACTCTCGGCTCAAAGGGTGCTGTAAATAAGTATCTTGAAAATTATGGCGTTGATATAAATCTTTATCGTGAATACCTTGAGCTTTACGAGTATTACACGAACGGAGTTGAAGCGGCTTACGCCGATGGTGGTGATATGCAGATAACCACCGAGGAGGCGTATGAATACTATAAGGAAAACTTCATCACCGTAAAGCACGTTGCCATTGGTACGGATATCGCAGGCACCGACCAGGAGGGCAACTATATCTACTTCACCGACGAGGAAAAGAAGGCTCAGCAGGATAAGATTGATTCCATCCGTGAGCGTATCCGCAACGGAGAGAGCTTTGACGAGCTTTATCTCGAAAGTGAGGATAAGCAAGCCGATCTTTATCCCGACGGCTATACTATTACCGAGGGTGTTTTGTCCGAGGAAATGACGGGCTATGCTGACATTGCTCTGTCTCTTGAAATAGGAGAGGTAGGCGAATGGGAGAAGGAGGACTTCGGTCATTACTTTATTAAGAGAGTAGAGCTTCTCGATTCGGACTTTGAGCATTGTCAGAATCATATCCTCCCCATACTCGTTGAGCAGGATATGGCAAAATCCATTGTGGACAACTTCGATAATTTCACAATGAATCAGGATATAATTGACAGCTACAATATCGCAAGTGCTGCCGTGATGAAATAAAGGAAGGTTAAACAAATGAAGAAAATTATTGCACTTTTGCTTATTACCGTATTCGCATTCGGACTTGTTTCCTGCTCCGATAAGCTTCCCGAGGGAGTTGTCGTAGCTTACGGAGACGTTGAGATTGACGAGGATTTCTTCTACTCCGAGGTGTCTGCCTATAAGTCCAGCTATCTTTACAACGTCGCAGGTCTTGACGCTGATTCTCCTATGGTGTGGGCAGGTGACTCCGAGGAGGAGGGCGTGACCGTCGGTGAGGCTATTATCCGCCTTGCACTTGAGGAATCCGCCGCAATGGCTTGGGCTGTTGACTGGGCTAAGAAGAACGGCATTGAGCTTACCGCTGACGATTATTCTCTTATCGACCAGGACCTTGCACTCCTTGAGGAGCAATGCGGAGGCAGAGAGGAATATCTCAAGTTTATTGAGGAGCACGGCTTTTCTGAGGATGAAATGAAGAAAAACGCAGAGTTTTCTCTCTATTACGATAAGGCTATGCAGAGCCTTACCGCAAAGGGTGGAAAATACGAAATTTCCGAGGAGGAAATAAACGAGTGCTTTGATGAGAATTACGTTGCCGTAAAGCACGTTTACATCAATAACGTAGCCGAGCTTGGTGAGGATGGAGAGACCTATGTGCAGATTTCTCCCGAGACCCTTGAGGAAAAGGAGAAGAAGGCTGAAACTGTTGAGAAGGCACTTGAAAACGGTGACGATTTTGATATCCTCTATTCAATGTCGGACGACAGAATGATTTCTGCCTATCCCGACGGTATGGTAATCACCTACGGTGACGTTGCCTCTGTTGATTACGAGGAGGCTTGCTTCGACCTTGAAATAGGTGAGTGGAAGAGAGTTGACATTCCTTATTACGGAATCTACTTCATCAAGCGCGTTGAGATTCCCGAGGCACTTGGTGAGGAGAGAAAAGCTGAAATTCCTTACGTTATGAGAGCCGAAATCCAGCAGGAAATTTACGACGAGTTCGAGGACGAGTTCCTCATCAATAAGCAGTATATTGAGGACTTTGATATAAATTCTGTCGAGGTTCAGTGAAGCTAAAGGCAGTGAAATTCGCTCATACGAGCGAGTGAAGTGCCTACGGCAGCGATATAAATTCCTTCGGGATTTGCGATATATATTTACTCGGCTTTCTCCGAATAAATATTCGATATGTTTCCCGTTGGAAAACGTTAAGGTAGAAAACCGCACACGGTTTTCAAAAATTAATT
>JAFYTG010000154.1 GCA_017558945.1 Clostridia bacterium | reverse complement strand
CCAAACCAAATCACACCACAAAGGAGCTATTTTCTATGGACATTATATCATCAGTAGAAAGCAACTTGAAAAATACAATAAGCTTTCAAACAACATACCCAAGATTTGTCTCGGCTTCCTCACTCCTAACGAAGCACTTGAAAAACATATTGGTGTGATGTAAGCTTGAAAGAGGTTAAGCACTGATGTGCTTAACGCTCAAAAACTATTATATCATTTGATGCGTTGTCAAGGTTGTAGGTAGTATTTTCTTCCGAAAATCTCCACCTCTCCACCTTGACAAGAGTCATGCTTTTTTATTTTTACAAAAAGTGTCACCCATCATTGACAATTACACAGAGCTTGAGGTTGAATTTTCACACAAGCCTTGATTTTTTAAAGGTAATGGTATATAATTTAAAAAAACACAAGGAGAAAAAATAAATGAAAAAGGCGTTAAATATCATATACAAAATGCTCTGCGACACTACGATGCTGTTTTGCGTAACGGTGCTTTTGATGGCGTTATTTTTGCTGAACACAACGACGGCAAATCTTACCCGAGAGGTAATTCTGTCAATTTTCGGCTTTTCGGCAATTTTTGGTCTGTCGGCAATATTCGGATTTATTGAGTCCTTGCCCTCGTCGTTTTGTTCGATACTTCGATTTATACTGACCGCCGTCGGCTTCGTCGTATTCGTGCTTCTTTCCTTTGAGCGCACGTCGGCACAGATTTTCGTTGCGACGGCATTCTTTACGGTGGTTTATTGGATCGCATTCACACTTATAAAGCTTATTTTACTTCCCTTGAAAAAGAAAGAGGAAGGCGTTGAGAAAGAAACAGAGGCTGAGTAAATCTCAGCCTCTTTCTCGTTTACATATTGCTAATCGTTTTAATAGTGGATTTATACTGTCTGAACGCGCTGTTGTAGCGTATGTAGTATTCGGATTCAAAGTTGTTCTTGCGTGCGGACATCATACCCTCAAGTATGAAGGAGAAGCCCTCCCATCCGTCGTAGATGTATCCGAAGTCGAAGGTTCTGCCTGCAATTATAATGTCCATAATCTCCTTTGATTCGGAGTCTCTGAGATAACGGGTCTTGAGTGCAATCTCATAGAGGGTGGGAGTAAGGGTCTTCCAGCTTTCCGCCGAAAGAGCCTCGGTAATGATGCCTACGAATTCTGTGTCCTTGACGGTCTTGGGTACTGCGAGCACCGAGTGGTAGCCGTCAGCCATAGTTTTATATTCCGCTTGATCCTCGGTGTATTTGGGATAGGGGATAATACCGTAATCATCCTCAAAGTTGCGGTATTTTTCTTGCGTGGGAGAACCGAGCGTGGCGGGAATAAATATTGCACGCTTTTCAAAGAAGAGAGAGGCTGCAATAGATTTTTCGTTGACCTTAGTGGGATCGAAATATACTCCGTCGGTATTAAAGAACATATCGTAGAGGTCGGATACTATACCGTTCATTTTTTCCGTCTTGAATACGATTTCGGGCAAGCCGTCCTCACCCTTTTTGCATACGGGGTTATCAAACGCCCAGAGATACGTATTGATGCAGGAGCCGTTTCCGTGAGAAAGACCGTAGAAGTCACCCTCGTCACGCTTGTCGTTTCCGTCGTCGACGTAAACGTCCTTAATCATTTCCTGAAGCTTATCGAAGGTCCACTTACCGTCAAGCACGAGCCCGTAAATGTCGCCAAGCTCGTAGGAGGAGGCAAGATTCTTGTTGAATATCATACAGTAGGTTTGCGTGATTGCGGTGTAATTAAGGTCGGATATTGCAATCGGACAGTTATCGCCTATCGTAAGGTCAGTTTTGTTTGCGGTAGCCCACCAGGGCTTGTCAAAGTTTACGTTCTCTATATCGTACCAGTTGAGGAAGAGCTTTTTCAAAACGAGCTTTCCCGTATCGAGCGACATATTCACAAGAAGGTCGAATTCGTTGGAGGCTGCGAGTACCGTCTTGGAAACGTAGTCGGAAACCTCGGAAAATGCGCCTGAGTAAACGACCTTTATCTTTACGTTGAAGCGGTCCTCAACGGCTTTTGTACGGGCAAATTTTGCATCCTTGATGAGATCGCCCTTGTTTTTCTCGTCCTCGTTAACGATTATTTCCTCGGGCATATGCGTGACGATTCTGAATTCGCGTCCGTTATAATCATAGTCGGGAAGGTCGTCTGACACAAGGCTTCTTTCGTAGAAGATGGAGCCGTCGTCAACCCTCTTGCCTCCCTCGTAGCCCGAGCCTTCGGCCTTCTTTTCTTCATCCTTGCAGGAGAAGAGAAGGGACGCACACGATATAAGCATCAGAATTGCCATAAGCATACATAAAATTCTTTTCATAATGTTTACTCCTTTCGATATTCACCTCATCATATCACAATAATAGCATATAAATATTATCAATTCAATATATATATCGGGAGAAATTTGTACTATTTCGACATAATGAATGTAGGATGTCGAAAAGGCAAAAAGCCTTTTCGAAGCTGATATATCAGCCTCCCCAAAAAGCAAATTGCTTTTTGG
>JAFYTG010000153.1 GCA_017558945.1 Clostridia bacterium | reverse complement strand
CTTAACCCTGTAATTATAGCCATTGCATTTATCGTCATTGGAAACTATATGCCCAAGACCCGTCAAAACCGTACCATCGGCATTAAGATAACCTGGACCTTCTCAAGTGAAGCAAACTGGAACGCCACACACCGAATGGCAGGTAAGCTTTGGATGATATGCGGACTTGTAATGCTTTTTTCGGCACTTCTTCCATTGAAGCTTTCCTTGCCCCTGCTTTTTGCGGTTATTCTTGTGGCGGTAATCATTCCCGTAATCTACTCCTACCGTTTTTACAAAAGAGAGCTTGCCGAGGGTAAGAACCCCGAATTGCCAAAAGCGACAAAGAAATCACTTATCGTATCTCTTATAATGTCAGCCCTTGTAATAATCATCGTGATCCCGCTTCTCTTCACGGGTGATATACGCTACGTGCAAGGAGAAAACGAGCTTATGATACACGGCTCCTTCGGTAATAAGACCTACGTTGAATACAGCGAGATTGAGAATATTGAGCTTATCGAGAACGCTGATTTCGGAGTGCGTGAATACGGCTTCGGCACGCTGAGGCTTTTGATGGGACGCTTCAGAAACGACGAGTACGGAAGCTATTCCCTTTACGCCTATGCAAAAAATCACGTCGCAATAAGGCTGACTCTCAAGGGAGGAATACTCGTTATCAATCACGAAACGAGAGCTAAGACGGTCGAGCTTTTTGAGGGCTTGAAAAATAAATTGAAATAGCAAAAAACGAAGGTTGCCGACTGCGACCTTCGTTTTTTGCTGTAAATAAATTCTTCGTTCTTATGCTTTGTTATTTTTTTCATAAGCCTTTATAATCAGCGGTATAAGTACAAGCTGAATTACAATTCCGGGAACAGCATCAACAAAGCCTCCCGTAATAAAGGCGGAAATCGTAAAGCTCTTGCCCGCAACGCCCAAAAGCACCGCCTTGGCAATTCCCCAGACGATTCTGCCCGAGAGCATTGCAACAATAAGCGACATATATTTCTTACGGGTTTGGGAATACACAAGACCTGCAACGATTCCGTAGGTCATAAGCTCAAGAGCCATCCAAACCGCATTGGGATAAAGAGGAGGCATTGAAAAGATGAGAGAGCGTATAAACGGCAAAATAAGTCCGACCGCACCTCCGTATTTCCACGAGCATATAAATCCGCAAAGAAGCACGGGAATATGCATAGGCAGAAGGGTATCCCCTATCTCCTTTATCTGCGACGTCAGCATCGGAAGAACGACTCCGACAGCCAAAAGCATAGCGGATAATACAAGACGTTTTACTTTTAGATTTTTCATTTTATCACTCCTTACCGCTTAATTCTAACATACATATCGCATTTTTACAATATAATATAACAAAAAAATACCAAAAAAGGAGATGTAATGCCTCGAAAGGCTTTTGCATCTCCTTAAGCTATGCTATATACCGAGAAGCCTCTCGGCATTTTTATGAGTGATTGCCTCATATTTTTCATCACTCAAGACACCCGACCTATGAAAATCGGAAAGCAAATTAATAAGAAGCTGTTCGGGGACCTCTGCAAAGCAGATATCCGTACCGAACATTATTCTGTCCCAGAACTCGTTCATAAAGCGTCCCGCAAAGTCAATATCTCTCGTCATTGCGTAATAACCGCTACCTGCGGAAAGGTCTACCCAGAGGTTTTTATGCTCACGCATAAGGCGGACAACAGCACCCTCCCTCTCGATAGGAGTCGTGAGATAGGAGAAACGGCTCTCGCCCTCTCGGAGTGTACCAAGCTCCGACCAGAAGGCAGGTCCGTGACCGATGAAAACGAGATTCGGAAACCGCTCAAGGCATTTTTCAAGCTGGGGAAGACCCTCGTCGTCGTAAATTCCGTAAGCCGTATTTTTCATACCCGACAGGTCGAAGAGAAGCGGAAATGAGGCGTTTTCACAATGGTGAAAAAGGTTTTGCATTTTAGGGTCAAGAAATTCCATATTCGGTAAAACCTCACCCATACCGCGACAGCCCTGACGCTTGTAAAAATCAATGAGAAAGCCAAGGTCGGAATCACTTGAGTTCCACACAACTCTCGGGTCAAGGTTACAAAACGGGATAAATCTGCCGTTTGAGCTGTTGGCAAACTCGATGACCTCTCCTACCGACTGAGGCACGTAAACCTCCGCGTTAACGAGAGGGACTATTACCGCTCTGTCAATACCGAGACTGTCGTGAAGACGGATAAGCTCCTCACCGTTAGGGAATATAAGCTTAAATTCGTCCTTTTCCTTATCGTAGGATAACGGATAAGGATATTTATACATATGCGCGTGAATATCAATAAGCATTTTATTTCACTCCGTTCAAGCGGTAAACGTCCTCAATTATCTTGAGAGCTTTTCTCGACTCCTCGGCAGTAACGAAGATTTCCTCCTTACCGTTTACGGCGTTTATAAAGTTCCGATACTGTGCCTTATGGTTTTCATAGGGCATTGCCATCGGGTCGGAGGAGGTTGCGGAGGCAATATCCTTATTGTCAATAAGAGTCTTACCCTCGACGAAAAGCTTTTCTATATTGCCCTCGGTGAGAATCATATGCCCGCTTGTGCCGATGATTTCCATTCGTCTTGCAAAGCCGGGATAGGTGCAGGTGGAGGCTTCGATAACGCCCTCAGCGCCGTTGTCAAAGGAGAGAAGCGCAACCGCAACGTCCTCGGCTTCGATATTATGATACGAAGCCTTGGCAACCGAGGCACGTACTCTTGCATTTCCTACGATATAGAGGAAGAGGTCAACACCGTGAAAGCCCTGATTGATAAGAGCCGCACCGCCGTCTATTGCCTTTGTACCACGCCAATTGCTACCCGCATAATACGACGGGTCACGCCAGTATTTCATATACAAATCGCACATAACAAGCTTTCCGAGTACGCCGCTTTGCACGATATCGCGAGCCTTCTGTATATCGGCGGAGAATCTGAACTGTGACATAACCGTAAGCTTTACCGAGTTTTCTCGGCAAACGTCGATTATTCTGTCAACGTCCGCGGTGGATATTGCAAGAGGCTTCTCGCAAACAATATGCTTACCCGCCCTTGCCGCAGCAATTACCGCTTCTGCGTGATAACCGCTCGGAGTACAGACCGAAACTGCATCAAGCTCTTCATCGGCAAGCATTTCCTCAAGGCTACGGTACACCTTACCGCCGTGCTTTTTCGCAAAAGCCTCGGCTCTTTCCGTGTTGACATCGCAAACGCCGAGAAGCTCTGCGCCGTCAAGCTCGTTTACGGATATAGCGTGAAAATCCGATGCCATTCCCGTACCGAGTATACCGAACTTAAGCGTTTTCAGTTCCATACCATCTACCGCCTTGCTTTTTATCCGAATCGCCCTCAAGAAGCTGCTCGTGATTCTCAACAACCTTGCGGTATGCATTGGCATACATCTCGATTATTTCCTTATCAAAATGCTTAAACCAGGGTGCCGAGCAGCAGAAGATGGTCTCGGATTTTTTACACTTGACGTCATCCTCTCTTACGTCACGATCCGAATATTCAATTCTCGAAGGAACTCCTGCGTTTCTGAAGTCAAACTCCTTGAAGAAGGCGTGAGTGTGGAGACAGAAGTTTGCACCCTCCCAGCAGCCCATAAAGCCTTCAGCACGGACAGCCTCGCAGAATTTCTTAACCGAAAGACCGTGAAGCTCGTCGGGATTGTAATAGCAATGGGGAATATAGTATCCGCCCATATGTGAGCCCTCAGCCTCATTAACGCGAAGAGGATGGATACCGGGAAGGTCGGAAATAAGGTCGTAGAAATAATTGACCGCGCGTCTTATCTCTGCGGTACGCTCGTCGTAATACTTAAGTTGAACTCTTGCAAGTGCGGAGCAAAGCTGATTTGCACGTCCCTTTATACCACCGAGTGCGATATGTGAATAGGGCTTAAGCTCCTCGCACTCCTTTATGAAATTCTCGTTGTTTCTCTCATAATGACCGAACGCCATAGCTCTCTCGTAGCAGATTCTGTCGTCGGTTACAAGCATTCCAAGCTCACCTGCCGCAAATGACTTCATGCTCATCATAGACATTGCCGCAACGTCACCGAAGGTACCCACCTTGCGTCCCTTGTACATAACGCCGTGAGCGTGTGAAACGTCCTCAATTACCTTGAGGTTATATTTTTTTGCAATAGGCATAATCTTATCCATATCGCAGGGATAGGACATATAGTGAACCACCATTATCGCCTTAGTCTTGGGAGTGATGCATCTCTCAAGGTCCTCGGGGTCAAGGCTTAAGTGCTCGTCAATATTACAAAAAACTGCGGACGCACCAAAGTTGATTGCCTGAGAAACGCTTCCCCAATATGTTTTAGTAGGACAGATAATCTCGTCACCCTTACCGAGACCTACGGCGTACATTGCGGCAGTCAGAGCCGCAGTACCGTTACAGAAGGCAATAGCGTATTCTCTTCCCTGCCATTCTGCAAACTCATCCTGAAACTGTGCGGTAATATCAGTACCTGAATATTTATTGTTTCTTATAACGTCAAGAGCTGCCTCCTCATCCTCCTCGGTGATGATAGGCCACTTGAAAAGTGTCTTGGGAACCCTTTCGGAATTGATAGCGGGTGTACCGCCGAACAATGCGAGCTTTTCCATAATTATTATCTCCTTATTTTATATCTAAATTAAGCAAGCGTATTGCATTTTCTCTTGCAATCTTACACCAGACCTCATGCTTAAGCATTCCGTCGGCGTACATTTTTCTCAAGAACTCATCCATAAGATTCTGGTGAGTGTTAAGAGTGGAGCATACGTCACAGCCGTAGAGTATTCTGTCGGCAAATTCATTCAAGAAGCCCTCGGCAAATTCGGGGTCACGGGAAAGTGCGTTCCATCCGCTGCCCGCGGAAATATCGCACCAAAGATTCGGATATTCACGCAAAAGCTTTGAAATTCTTCCCTCGGTAACCTTACCCTTTGGAGCACCGCCTCTCTCGTTCTCGGGACAGTCGTTTGAAATCTCCGCCCAGAAAACCTGGGAATGTCCGATAAAATTGAGCTTTGGATGCTTTTTAAGCATTTTTTCAAGCCTCGGAAGTCCCGCCTCGTCAACAAGTCCGTAGCTTCCTCCGAATTTCGTGTGAAGGTGAAACAGGACGGGCATCTCAAATTCCTCGGCATAGGACAGCATATTGTCAACGCGAGGGTCGTCAAAATAAAGCTGACAGGTAACCTCACCCACACCCTTTGCGCCAAGCTTCTTATAATGCTTGAAAAGGGGTGAAAGGTCGGTCTTATCACCGTTTGACAAGGCTCTCGGGTCGATACTGCAAAACCATAAAAAGCGGTCGGGGTATTTATCGGCAATATACTTTGCCGCCTCCGAGGTCATGGGCGTCATCTGTCCCTCTGCCGCGTTAAGCGGTAGCAGAACTCCCTTTTCGATATTAAGCCTATCGTACATTTCGATGACCTCCTCCGCCGAGCAAAAGCGTCCCTGCCAGTTACAGTCGGGCGCATACTCGGGAAAGGCGGTTGCGTGAGCGTGTATATCTATTCTTTTAACACTATCCATAATACTCCCCCTTTTTTATCTCCGATGATATTTTAGTCCATAAAAAAATAAAAATCAATGTACTCCATTGATTTTTATTTGGACAATATTGCTCGGTCCTTGTTTGGCGAGTGACCGAATTTCTTTTTATAGCACCGTGAAAAATATGCAGAATCATCAAATCCGCACTGTACCGATATTTCAGAAATGCTTTTATTCGTGCTTTGAATAAGCACCCTTGCTATCTGCAATCGGTACTCGTTTCTGTATTCCACCGCACTCATAAACGTGGATTGCTTGAATATTCTGCAAAAATGACATTTACTTACACCGCAAGCCCCTGCAAGCTCATCAATGGTATACTCCTTACCGCAATCCTGACGTATAAGCTGTATCGCAGGATAAATCACCTCGTAATAACGAAGACTTTTATCGGTTGGAAGCTCGGCAAGCGTTGAGTCGCGATAGTCTCGGAAAAGCAGAACGAAAAGCTCCAGCAAAAGTGCCGTAACCGCCCTTCTGTAATCTCGGTGTTCTTCAATAACCTCAAAAACTATATCCGATATGATTCTCGCAATTCTTTCATTGCCTCTTATGAGGGTCTGTATTCTCGTTCTTTCCTTTGTAAAGAGATAACGCAGGTCAAGAAAGCCCTCTCCCATTCCGTCAAAAAAGTCCAATCCTATCATCAAAAGATGATATCTTCCCTTTTCCTCTGCGTAATTGACGGTGGAGTGAAACTCATAAGGATTTATGAAAACAACGTCTCCCGATTGAGTGACGACGCTCTCCCCTCCTATATGGAGGGTAGAGCTTCCGTCGATAAAATATTTTATCTCAATATCCTCGTGAAAAATCTTGGAAAAATCGTCAACCCTGTCTATTTGCGAAACTCGTCCTGCATTGACGACTACCCTGAAATCCTTATCGGGATAAACGATATTGGTATATTTCATATTATTCGAGTGTTTTGAGATAATCAATACAACGCTTGATTTCCTCAAGACCCGTGGGGTCAAGCCCCTCAGATTCAACCACCATAATAACGCCGTTTTTCTCTGCCCATTCCTTGACAGCAGCAACGGGTGCCTTGCCGCTTCCGAGAGAAAGACCGATAACGTTTGAATGAACGTCGTCGTAATTCTTCTTGTCCTCAGCCGAGGGTACTCCGTCCTTTAAGTGAATCACCTTGATTCTGTCACGGTGTGCCTCAAGATATGCAATAACGTCAATACCCGAGTTAAAGAGCCAGAAGGTATCAATCTGGAGATCGATATCGGTCTTATTGAGAAGCTCGTCCTCAAAAACGATTCCGTCCTCTGTGGGAAGGAATTCTCTTGAATGGTTGTGATAAGCGAACTTCATTCCGTTTTCT
>JAFYTG010000152.1 GCA_017558945.1 Clostridia bacterium | reverse complement strand
GTGAGCTTTACTTCATCGTTTGCGTAGCAAAGGGTGGTTGACAGAGCGTCAATCTCCTTTCCGCAAGCCTTGAGCGACGGCGTGCCGTAGCGAGCGTATCCGAGAAAATGATACTCCTTGCCGTCAATAAACGCCTTTCCGATAAGGGTGTTGTGCCATCCTGTCCAGTGAACAGTTTCTCCGAGCGGATGATTGTTGTCCCAAACGGAAAAATAAGGGTCGTGAGTTATAAGGGGTGTTGCAGGTGCACGTAGCTTCATTTTTTTAAAAATCTCCTTGATATTTTTCTTTATTTGTATTATAATTTAAAAAGAGTGATTTTTTGTGTTTAATTCAATTGAAAAAGTGAGGAAAATAATTTGTACGAGGATATGAAGGCTTTTATGAGACTCAATTCGCCTCAGGCTTTTTATATTTCTCTTGCGGGTACCTCCTACTGTGACGGAACCTATCTTGTCGAGAGGAAGAACTCTCCTAACGCCGTAATAGAGTACGTTGTTGACGGAGAGGGAATAGTCGAGTGCGACGGCAAGCGCTTCAGAGTTGAGCGTGACCTTATTTATTTTTTGCCCGCACATACCCATCACCGCTATTATGCCGACCCGCAAAACCCGTTCACAAAGATATTTATGGACGTGAGAGGTGAGCTTGTGGATACTCTCACGGCAGTTTACGGACTTTCGGGAAAATATATTTTTGACGGCAAGGGACTCAAAGCCCCCTTTGAGCGTATTCAGACCCTTCTCCATTCGGGGATGCGTGATTACGAGATACAAGGTATGCTTCAGGGGATTTTCGTTGAGGTGCTTTCGGGACTTGCTCTCAATCAATCGGAGTCAAGACACAGCGAGGAGTTTTTGATAGTCAAGCGCTTTCTTGACGCCAACACCTCAAGAATCGTTTCGGCAAAGGAGCTTTCCTCGGTCATATTTCGCTCTCCCGATTACTGTCAGAAGCTCTTCTTAAGAGAGCTTGGAATGACTCCTTATGAGTATCAGCTCAGCAACAAGATACATATTGCCAAGACCTATCTTTCGAATACCGCAATGTCGGTGGGAGAGATTTCCGAGGCGCTCGGCTATTCCGATCAGCATCATTTTTCAAACCTGTTTAAGTCACGAGTCGGAGTGTCTCCGCTTACCTGGCGCAAAAGTAATTAATAAAAAGGATGTACCAATGAAGCTACGATTCAAATTGGGAGTCAAGCTGTACCTCACGCTTGTGCTGTCGGCTCTCGCTATCATTTTTTTCTGTATCAAGGGCTATGACCCCGTTTTCACGGCGGTTGCGGTTATGTCGCTTGTTTTTATTGGCTCTCTTGAAATAACTCTTGAGGGCACCGTTGCAATATCCGCTTTACTGCCGCTTGCCTTTTCTCTTTTCTCCTTTGCCTCGGGACAGATAATAGTCGGTGTGGGATTTTCCTCGATTTCTCTTGTCACCTTTATTTGCAACCTTGTGCTTATAGCCCTTCTCTATTATCTTGTGCTTATTGCCATCCCTCGCTTCAAGGTTGCCCTGCCCATCGTTGCAGGTGCGTTTTTCGTGCTACATATTGCCAATTACGCTCTTATGCAATTCAGAGGGCGTGAGCTTGCGCTCAGCGATTTTTATTCCTTCAAGAATGCCGCAGGCGTTGCCTCAAGCTATTCTCTCGTTATAACCCCGATAGCACGTAGTATCATATTTCTTTTGCTCCTTGTCTGCTTTGTGCTTTTTTCTGCAAGGCTTCCCGACCGCAAGGAGTCAAGAGGACTTGTGCGTATGACCTCTCTCGGCTGTGCCGCCTTCTGTGCCGTCGGACTTTTTTTCGGAGTTGCCTTCAGTAAAAACTATTTGCAGACCTACGGCTCAAACGGTGCGCGTGTTAACGGTATGGCGTATAACCTCATCGTTGAAATGCGTGAGTCACGGGTAAAGGCTCCCGAGGGCTATTCATCCGAGCGCGTTGAGAAAATACTATCCCGTTACGATACGGGTAAGAGTGAGGAGGATACCCCTCACGTCATCGTTATAATGAATGAGGCTCTTTCCGATTTATCCGTACTCGGTGATATCGGAATGAATACAGAGCCGATGCCGTTTTTTAAGTCGCTTACCGAAAATACCGTGCGAGGATATGCGCTTGCCTCAGTGCTGGGAGGCAATACAGCAACGTCCGAGTGGGAATTTCTGACGGGTAACTCCGCCGCATTTATTCCAAACGGCGCGGTGGCTTATCAGCAGTACGTTAAGGATCATATATGGAGTATAGTCGATACCTTCAAGCGTGAGGACTATACCGCCGTTGCAATGCACCCCTATACACGCACCTTCTGGAAGCGTGATACCGTTTATCCTATGATGGGCTTTGACGAGACTTATTTCATAGACGAGCTTACAACGGATGATAAGCTCCGTGGCTTTGTTACCGACCGAGCCTTTTACGGTGATATTATAAGCCGCTTTGAAGGTCGGGCAGAGGGCGAAAAGCTTTTTGTCTTCGGTATAACTATGCAGAATCACGGCTCGTATAAGTGGAATAATTTCGAGACCACCGTCACCGCCGATGGCGGCAGATGGAGTGAGGTCGACCAATATCTCACCCTGACGAGCATCAGCGACGATGCCTTCCGTGAGCTTTTAGAGTATTTCGAGTCGCAGGACGAGAGAGTCGTGATTGCAATGTTCGGTGACCATCAGCCCTCCTTCAGCGATGATTTTTATATAAGCCTTTTCGGTGAATATCCGCTTGATTTTGACGAGGTACAGAAGAAGCAGACAGTACCCTTCGTCATATGGGCAAACTACGATATAGAGGAAAAGACCGACGTTGAAGCAGGACTTAACTCTCTCGGCGGAATCGTTCTTGAAACCGCGGGAATAGCACTTCCTCCGTATGAGGCTTTTCTTGCGGATATGAGAAGCGTTATTCCT
>JAFYTG010000151.1 GCA_017558945.1 Clostridia bacterium | reverse complement strand
GGAGGAGGCTGACGAGCGTGCCAACACTCTTCTCAAGAGAATCGGTCTTTCCGATAAGGCTTATGCTTACCCCTCACAGCTTTCGGGCGGTCAGAAGCAGAGAATTGCGATAATCCGCTCGCTTGCTATGAATCCCCGTGTAATGCTCTTTGACGAGCCCACCTCAGCGCTCGATCCCGAAATGGTCGGAGAGGTGCTTGAGCTTATGAAGGAGCTTGCAAGCGAGGGTATGACGATGATTGTCGTTACACACGAAATGGGCTTTGCCAAGGAGGTCGGCTCAAGAGTGTTCTTTATCGACGACGGACTTATCGCCGAGGAGGCTACTCCCGAGGAGTTCTTCTCAGCACCCAAAAACCCCAGACTTCAGGAGTTTTTGTCAAAAGTTTTATAATTTTGAAGAAAAAGGAAGAGTTTTCTCTTCCTTTTTGCGTTTTTTTGTGGTAATATTAGTTCAATATGATACTAACCGAAGAAAAGGAGACTGTATGGGACTTTTCGGAAAGCGTGAAAACTCAAAAAAATTCAAACTTGCTCAAGCTGAAAAATTCAATAATCTTGTAATCGAATCGGTCACCGAGCGTGTCGATAACGAGGAGATTCTCGTCGGAAAGGCGGGTAGCACATCTATGCGACAAAACCGCTTTATCGTCTGCTCGGGGGGCAATGTGGTTTTTGAGGGGGACGTTTTTGAAATAACCATCTCCGAGCTTATGAGCCGTAATGGAATTATAATTCAGGGCTGGGATTTTGAGACCGGGCGTGAGAGGACCGTGGTCGCTCATTTCTCCTATTATCGAAAGCTCAGTGACGCCAAATAAGTCTGAAAGGAATTGTTGAAATGTACAGACAGATAAGCCGTGAAATGCTTGATTTTATAAACGCCTCGCCTTGTCCGAGAGCTGTTGTGGAAAATCTTAAAAGGAGCCTTATTGCCGAGGATTATATCGAGCTTTTTGAAAACGAGAGCTGGAATATAAAGAGAGGCGGACGCTATTTCCTCACCCGATCGGGTTCAACTCTTATTGCTTTTCGTATTCCCGATGAGGATATCCGCTCCTACCGTGCCGTGCTTACTCATACCGACAGTCCCTGCTTTAAGCTTAAGCCGAGCTTTGCACTTGACTCAAGCGGTGCAAAAAAGCTTTCGGTCGAAAAATACGGCGGACCTATACTTGACAGCTTTTTTGATATTCCGCTTGCAATTGCGGGAAGCGTTACGGTTTCCTCGGGTGACGGAGTGTGTGAAAAGACGGTGTATCTTGAAAACACTTGCGTAATTCCGAGAACGCCTCCCCATCTTTCAAAGGAGCAGGGAACGAATCCCGCAGTCGATATGTGCCCTGTCTATTCCTTCGGTGAGGGTAAAGGACTTATCGAGCGTATTGCCGACGCTCTTTCAACCTCTCCCGAGGATATTTTATCTCACGACCTTTACGCCGTACCTTGTGCAAAGGGCTTTATATGGGGAGAAAACGGAGAGCTTATCTCATCTCCGAGGCTTGACAATCTCCAATCGGTATTCACAAGTCTTGCAGGCTTTTTGAACAGCGACGAGTGCTCAAGTATTCCCGTTATGGCGGCGTTTGATGGTGAGGAGATTGGAAGCGGAGGAATTGAGGGTGCCGCATCCGATATACTTGCAACGACTCTCAGGCGTATCAGCAGTTCTCTCGGTATGAGTGAAGAGGAGCAGGACAGAATGATTTCCGAAAGCCTTTTCGTCAGCGCTGATGCGGCTCACGCCCGTCATCCGAATCATCCCGAGCTGTTCGACCCGATGAACTCTCCCGTCATAAACGGAGGAGTTGTTATAAAGTATAACGCACAGAAGCGTTATACGACCACAGCCGTTTCCTCGGCTCTCTTTTCACAGATAGCTAAAATGGCTCAGGTGCCCTGTCAGGTGTACTCCAACCGCTCGGATATTGCGGGAGGCTCAACTCTTGGTCATATTTCTCAGGAGAGGGTTTCTGCACTTACCGTTGAAATCGGCGCACCTCTCCTTGCGATGCATTCGGCTACCGAAACGGGTGGAGCAAGGGATACCGAGTATCTTGCCCGCGTTTTTGAAATGCTTTACAGCGTGTCGCTTGAAAAGGGACGTGACGGATATATAATTAAATAATTCGGAGAATATATGAAGCTTGTAAATAATTTTAAATTCGATATCAAGGACATCTACGGTGATATAGTCATAGTGTACCCGAAGGGCTCGGCTGATGTGGTCGATAACATTCGTGAGAGCCTTGACAGGTCTTGCTATTGCTATAATTGCAGACAGCTTGGCGGAGGCGTTTTCAATCGGGACTCGGTGGATGAGATAATTTCTCTTCTCAATAAATGTAATTGCTTTATCCCCGTGATAACAAACTCGCTTATGCTTAAAGAAAATGCTCTTTTCCGAGCGGTGCTTTGGTATCTTGTCGGATATATGAAATCCCTTCCGCGCGGAGTAATAGTCCCCTTTGTTTATGAGCCTGAAGGGGAGGAGCTGTTGATGAAGACGCCTCTTAAGAACACTCAGTTTTTCTCGGACGTCGGAGCTTTGCAAAGCACTATAAAAAACCGCTTTTCATCAAGGCTTCTGCGTAAAAATTATTATGAGAATATCGCCGTTAACACATATGCTTCTCGGCGTATCGTTTACCATTGCCTGAGATTGCACTTTGATATCCGAGAGCAATCCTTCCGTAATGCAAAGGAGCTTTACAGCGACTATACCTCAAGAAGAATAACTGACGAGGCGTTTGATGCTTATATTGAAAACTGTATCAATTGCGGATGTAAGGTGGTAAGCTTTGGAAATCCCGATGCACTCACACCTCCGATGGCTGTATATTGTGACGAGGTCACGCCTAAAATTGAAGATTATACAGACTCGATTGCAGGCAAAAGATTATATAAGAAAAATTCTGCCGAGATAATCAGTGAGACGGGTATACGGGCTGAGCTTGAGGTGGATATCATTATTCCCGTTCATAAGATTCTCGGCGCTTACGTCAAGTGCTATCTCGAGTGTAGCGATGCAGACGCCGACGTAACCGTTCTTCTCTCTCTTATGGAGGGCGACTTCGTGGAGAAAATATCCGAGTGTGACCTTGATCTTCTTGACGACGTTGAATACTGGGAAAAAATATATCCCGAAGGCGTTTGCGTTAACAGAAATCGCAGAAGATTTTACTTTGACCTTGGTATTGAAAGACGCTCGGATTCACTCGTTCCCGATCCGTCTTTGAATATAGGTGACAGATTGGACTTTATCTTTCCGCAATAATAGGAGTAAAATATGTTTGATATAAAAGGTACGACTCAGGGAGAGTTTGATTTTTCAACCCGACCGCTTGAGAAGGATGAAAGAAGGTTTTACGGAATTTTTGTTTCTCACTCAAGCGAGGACAACAAAAAATATCTTGAACCCTTATGTGAGAAAATGATTGAAAACGGTCTTGCCCCGCTTTATGACCAAGGCTTTCTTGAGGCAGGCGACGATTATCAAAGCATTATAGAAGAGAGTCTTGACTGCTATGCGGCAATCATCATCGTCACTCAAAGCTCACTTGAGTCCAATTGGGTGAATTATGAGATGGGTATGCTTACTGCCAAGGGAATACCCGTGTTCCTCTTTGACCCCGAGGGATGCTTTGCCCGAACTCCGCTTGAGGAATACCACGACGTTTATCTGTCAAGGCTTGACAAGGTTTTCGGTGATATGGATTTGCTTGTTGAGGCGCTTGTGGATTCATCTCCCTATTCCGAAATGTTCACCGAGGAAATACCGTTTATTGATTGCAAAACCTTTAAAAAACGTATGCGTGAGCGTGTTGAAACCGTCGTTGCAAGAATTGAAAGCAAAGCCCTTGATGAGATTTATGACGAGCTTTTGACCTGCAAGCTTGGTGTACTCGTTCCGAATTTCGGACTGTTCTACCCGAATTACGCGGACGGAGAGCATTGCTACGCCAGAAGACACGCCTTGCTTGAAAACGGCGTTTGTCCGCATAACAAAACCTCCTGTGCCTTGGCTGCATCACGCACCTTGGGGGAGGATAATAAGGAATGTGTGCTTCTGAATCATATTCTGTATACCGGAAGAGTTCTTGAAAAAGGGGAGACCGACCATCTTGGTCATTCAGCTGATACCGTGTCGCTCCTTTTCCATATGCCGCTTCATAAGCTTTACGGAACTGAGTTTAAGTTTATTATTGACGTGCCCGAGAATCAGAGAAGTGACACGATTTTTAAGGCGCTTCAGGCGGCAGGAATGAATCCCGACGGCTCAATGAGTATCAACGGAGGACGAATTTACATATCGCTTTATGAAAGGCGAGGTCAGGGACTTTTCAGACTTAATGAATTCACGAATAACTTTCTTTGTCCTCACGCTACTCATCACGGAAGCGAATAATAAAAAATGCGGCTGAGTCTGTGACTTAGCCGCGTTTTTAAATAAGTTTTAAATAAGAGAGAAGGCTGAAAGCGGTCCTTTGGACTGCTTTCTTCATTTATAGTTATCGGAATAAACCGCACCGTTATCGGTTATCCATACGGCACTTGCCTCGGGAAATTTTTCAAGGAGCTCCTTGCCCTTGTCAAGAGGCATAACGAAGAGTGCCGTAGACAGCGCGTCGGCTGTTGCGGAGGATTCCGAGATTACCGTGACCGATGGGAAATAGTCGGAGGGATAGAGTGTTTCGGGAGATATTATGTGATGGTAGGATGTGCCGTTGTATTCTCTGACACGCTCATAGTCACCGCTTGTAACAACCGACAAATCGGAAATTTCCACCGTGTTGAAAATCCCTCCGTCAGTCGAGCGTATACCGACGCTCCACGGCTTTTTATTTTTTGAGCCGATGGCAACAACATTGCCTCCGAGATTTATAAGGAGTGAGTCAATCCCCTCTGCCTCAAGTCTTTCACGGAGTCTGTCACCCACCCATCCCTTTGCAAGCGCACCTGCGTCAATTCTGATATCAGGGTCAAGAAGGGTTACTCTGTAAGGGCATTCCTCTAAAAGCACCATATCCGACGAGGTGTGAGCAAAGGCGTTTTCAAGCGCCTTTTTATCGGGCAATTCACCACCGCCGATAAAATCCTTCCATAAGCCTGTAACCGAGCCGAATGCCATAAGTAAAGCACCGTCGGTCTTGTCCTCCATCTGCTTTGCGAAGATGAGAAAATCGTAAAGCTCACGGTTTATCTCAAGCGTTTTTCCGCCGCTTTCATTAATAGCCTTGAGGTTGATAACGTCTGCATCCTCGTAAGCGTTGAGAAGCCCATCGTAATAGAAAAGCGTTTCTTCTACAATGCTTTTTGCCTTAATCCATTCCTCCTCGGAATCAAAATATCCGCTTACGTCAACCACCGTGTCGAAGGTGCTCCATATCTGCGTTGAGTATTTTTTCTCACCGCAGGATATAAGACAAAGAGACAGCGAGAGAAGTAAAAATATACAAAGCCTTTTCATTTGCCTCCTCCGATTTTTTTAAGATACGGAATGGTAACTCGGAGAAGCACGGCGTTGAGAATTCCGAATACCGTGCCCGATATTATAAGAACAGGGGAGAGGGAGAAAACGCTCGGCGTACTCCATAAGAGGCTGACAGCCGCAAGCTGACCGACGTTGTGCGAAATGCCTCCCGTAACGCTGACGAGAGCTATGCTTGAGCGTGTCTTTAAAAGCAATTGCATAAGCAATACCGACAGACATCCGCCTGCAAGACTCAAAAGACACGCGCTGAATCCTCTTGTAATAAACGCAAAAAGAGAGCGTGCAAGACAGAGTGAGAGCGCTAAAGGAAAATTGACGGTGTACAGCGAGTACATAACGGGGAGGTTGGAAAGACCGAGCTTTACACCCGGTAGGGTAGGGAGGGTCAAAAATGCCGATTCAACAACGCTCAGTATTATACAAAGTGAAAAAAGCAATGCCGTGCGTGTGATTCTTCGGGTCATTTGCTCACCACCTTTAAAAATACCTCATTGGGAAGACAAGCCGCCCATTCACCCTCTCGGGTAAGTCTGCCCGTGTTAACGCATACAAGGTCGGGACAGTCGGAGGAGTCAAAGTACACTCCCTCACCGTCACAGACGATGACCGCACCGCATTCGAGCGGGATGCGGTGCTTTTTATAAATACTTTCACGGCAGACCTCTTTTCCGTTTACCGACACCTCGTAGAGCGTGCCGTGGCTGCCGTTTTTGAATATTACGAAAAGTATTCCCGCAATTGCGAGAATAAGGGTTAAAATTATCAAGTCTTTTTTGAAAAGAGCTTCATTACGACTCCTTTTTGAAAACGTTGTGCATATATTATACTACACCGAAAGCTCGTTTGTCAAATACATTTCCCTTTGACAAAACGCTCTCGGTGTTGTATAATGGGTTGTGTTTTAGGAGGTATGCTTATGTATAACGCAATAACAGCTTTTTTGATTGGTATAATCGAGGGTATTACCGAGTGGCTTCCCGTAAGCTCGACGGGTCATATGATACTCTTTGAGGAGCTTATGCCGCTTAATATGACAGATGCCTTTAAGGAGACCTTTCTCGTCGTGGTACAGCTTGGCGCAATTCTTGCCGTCGTGCTTCTTTATTGGAAAAAGCTTTTTCCGTTTTCTTTTAAAAAGGACACTCCCGTTTTGCAGGCTGAGGTTGTTTCCCTTTGGATAAAGATATTCGTCTCCTGTATACCTGCGGCAATCGTCGGAATACTTTTGGACGACGTTTTTGAAAGACTTTTTTACAAGCCCGTTCCCGTTGCAATTGCGTTGATTGTGGTCGGTGCGTTTTTTATACTTATTGAGAATTACAACAAGAGGAAAATCGCAAAAAAGAACACTCTCTTGTCAATTACTCTTACCGATGCCGCAATAATCGGTCTGTTTCAGGTAATAGCGGCGGTATTTCCGGGTGTTTCACGCTCGGGTGCTACCATAATCGGTGCTATACTTATCGGTATATCCCGTACCGTTGCGGCTGAATATACCTTCTTTCTTGCTGTGCCCGTTATGGCAGGTGCAAGCCTTTTGAAGCTTTTGAAGATTGGTTTTTCCTTTACCGCATATGAGCTTCTCGTTTTGGCTGTGGGACTTATAACCGCCTTCGTTGTGTCTCTTATTGCAATAAAATTCCTTGTAGGCTACGTCAAAAAGCACGATTTCAAGGTGTTTGGTGTTTACAGAATTATTTTAGGACTTGCCGTTATTATTTTGCTTGAATTTATTATAAAGTGAGGTTTTTGTATGAATTACTATCCCGTAAAAATTGCAGGGGTTGACAGACGTCTTCCCATCTGTCCCGTAACCGAGGACCTTTATATCGGCGCATTCGTTATTTTCGGTGACGTTGAGCTTACAACCGCTGCGGCAGCCGCACTTCTTGAAAAAGCTCCCGAGTACGATTATCTTATCACCGCCGAGGCTAAGGGTATTCCGCTCGTGCACGAAATGGCACGTCTTGCGGGAGATAAAAAGTATATGCTTGCCCGTAAGGCTCCCAAGCTTTATATGACGGGAGTTTTTGAGGTGGAGGTCAATTCCATTACCACCGCAAAGAAGCAGACTCTTTATCTTGATACCGCAGATGCCGAAATGATGAAGGGGAAAAAGATACTTATCGTTGACGACGTAATCTCGACGGGAGAGTCACTCCGTGCGCTTGAAACACTCGTTGAAAGAGCGGGCGGTGAGATTTGCGGAAGAATGGCGATTCTTGCCGAGGGTGATGCAATCGACCGTAAGGATATTATCTATCTTGAGCCGTTGCCTCTCTTCAATGCCGACGGAAGCATAAAGAAATAATATGAAATGCGTTACAAATAAACGATTTGTAGCGCATTTTTTGTGAAATCACTTGAATTTTTTGGAAAATATTATATAGTATAAGATGCTAAAATGGAGAGAATGTCTCCAAAATAAAATTAAATCCGCTGACTTTTCATCGGGTGATATCCACGTTAAGGATTCTACCGTTAAAAAAGCAGAGTTCTCGGGTAGCTCCACTATCTACTTTGATGGCTGTACAATCGGCGAGCTTATATCCTGGGATATGAGCACCGTTATCACCGACAGTGACGTTACCACGCTTGACGCTTCTCATATGAATAAGAATACCATCACAGTTGACGGTGTTGTAGCTGAGTAATTAAAAGTAATGCTTTTAACAAGGTTTGTCATATTTGGCAAACCTTGTTTTTTTCGAGAATCACAAAAAAGAAAAGGATTTTTCAAAAATCGACAAAATATATTGACAATGGGTTAATTATTTGTTAATATATAGGTAATCAGATACCGCAAGGTATTGGGTTGATAGAGGCGCAGAGGACAAGAGTATCAGCTTTATTACGCAAAGGAGCTTTGGCTGAGAAAGGGGATTCTGCCGAAATTCCGTCGGTGTCCTTTAACCGATTGGAGTTGGTTTGCCGTAAAATATACGGCGGACTGTCACAATTATTTGTGGAGTGCTATCATTCGGATGCGAAAAAATTGTGTCGTGAGTGTTAGCCGCCACGACACATTTTATTTTTTTAAGGAGAAACAGACTATGTCAAAAACCAGCAAAATCGTTCTTGCTTTGGCGGCAGTGGTAATTGTAGCTCTTCTCGTTGTAGCATACGTTACCGAGGGTGCTATGGGTACTGTTACCTGTCCCGACTGTACCGCTGAAACTGCTGCAGAGTGTGAAACCTGTGGCGGAGAGGGTGCCGTAAGAGGTACCTGGTGGGCTCTTATCCCTCCGTTTATCGCAATTGCTCTCGCACTTATCACTAAGGAGGCTTACAGCTCTCTGTTTATCGGTATCGTTGTCGGCGGTCTTCTTTCCGCAAACTTCTCGTTTGCAGGCGCAGTAGACAGCATCATCAATACGGGTCTTATCGATGCCGTATCAGGCACCGCAGGTATCTTCGTATTCCTCGTTGAGCTTGGTATCATCGTAGCTCTCGTTAACAAGTCGGGTGGCTCTCAGGCATTCGGCAACTGGGCAAGACGTCACGTTAAGGGTCGAGTAGGCGCGCAGATTGCCACCTTCATCCTCGGCATACTTATCTTCATCGACGACTATTTCAACTGCCTTACCGTTGGCTCGGTTATGCGTCCCGTTACCGATAAGGCTAAAATTTCCCGTGCAAAGCTTGCATACCTTATCGACGCTACCGCAGCGCCTATCTGTATGATCGCTCCCATCTCCTCCTGGGCTGCAGCAGTTTCCAGCTACGCACCCGAGGGAGTAAGCGGAATCAAGATGTTCATTCAGGCAATTCCTTACAACTTCTATTCGCTCCTTACTTTTGTATTCGTAATCGGTCTTACCGTTATGAAGTTCGACTTCGGTCCTATGAAGAAGGCTGAGCTTGCGGCTCTTAAGGCTGATATCGAGGCAGGCGCTGAGGGTGACTCCAAGAGCAACGGAAGTCTTTGGGATCTCGTATTCCCCATCATCATTCTTATTATTGCATCCGTTCTCGGTCTTCTCTACGTTGGCGGCTTCTTCGGTGTTGATATCTGGGGCGGTACCGAGTGTGCAGGAAGCATTGTTGATGCATTCGGTAACACCGACGCAACCGTTGGTCTTCCTTGGGGCGGTCTTATCTCTCTCGTGCTTATCATCGCTTACCTTCTTATCCGCCGTGTTATCAACTTTAAGACCGCTATGGAATGCGTTCCTCAGGGCTTTATCGCGATGGTTCCCGCAATCCTCATTCTTACCTTCGCAACCGCTCTTAAGAATATGACGGGCGTTCTCGGTACTAAGTACTTCGTAGGTAATCTTATGATGGGCTCTGCAGAGGCTCTCAATATGTTCCTCCCCGCAGTTATATTCATCGTTGCTTGTATCCTCGCATTTGCAACCGGTACCTCTTGGGGAACCTTTGGTATCCTTATTCCCATCGTTCTTGCAATCTTCCCCGCAGGAAGCGTTCTCGGTACTATCGGTATGTCCGCTTGTCTTGCAGGTGCTGTTTGCGGTGACCACTGCTCACCCATTTCGGATACCACCATTATGTCCAGCGCAGGTGCAGAGTGCAACCACGTTGAGCACGTTAACACTCAGCTTCCTTACGCAATCACCGTTGCCGCAATCTCCTTCGTTTGCTACATCATCGCAGGCTTCGTTCAGAATCCTTGGATCATGCTCGCAATCGGTGCGGTTCTTACCATTGGCACTCTCTTCGTTATTAAGAGCGTATCCAATAAGAAGGCGTAAGCTTTTTACAAAAAAATTTCCCGTGCTTGAAAAAAGCACGGGATTTTTTTGTCTTAAAAACTTGCTTTTTTCAAAAAAGAGAGTATAATAATAAAGATATAATGCCGATATTATTCTTTTCGGCAAAAGGGAGGGATAAGGAAATATGGTAACAAGAGTTTCAACCATGGCACTTTACGGGCTTGACGGCTTTGAGGTGACGGTTGAATGCAATTCGGAGCAGGGAATACCCGAAATAACCGTTATAGGTCTGCCCGATACCTCCGTTAAGGAGTCGGTCGACCGTATCAGATCTGCGGCGGAGAATAACAAGCTTAAGGTGTTCAGAAACCGTATTACCGTCAATTTAGCACCTGCCGACAAAAAGAAAACGGGTGCGTATTTCGATCTGCCTATCCTTCTTTCAATGCTAAAGCATCAGGACTCTCTCAAGGAGCTTGACACCGACGACGCTTGCTTTATCGGTGAGCTTTCCCTGACGGGTGAGCTTCGTTCGATTGAAGGTGCGCTTGCAATGTGCCTTACCGCAAAGAGAGTTGGTAAGAAACGCATTTTCTTACCTCTTCAAAACGCAGGAGAGGCGTCAATCGTTGAAGGCATTGAGATTTACGGAATGAGAAGCCTTGACGAGCTTTTGAAGCATCTCAAGGGCGAGGAGATAAAGCTCCCGATTCACTCCGAGACCATTTCTGCCGACTCAATTCAGCCCGAGGTGGATTTTGCTGATATAAAGGGTCAGGAGATGGCAAAAAGAGCCCTTGAAATAGCGGCGGTCGGCTCTCATAACGTTTTGCTTATAGGTCCTCCCGGCGCAGGAAAGAGTATGCTTTCAAAGGCTCTTGCGGGAATACTTCCCGATATGACCCTTGAGGAAATGATAGAGACCACGAACATACATTCTATAAGCGGAATGCTTCCCGAGGGCAAGAATCTTATAACGAGACGACCCGTGAGAAGCCCCCATCACACCGTGTCCAATATTGGTATGATAGGCGGAGGCGTTACTCCTCATCCGGGTGAGGTCACTCTTGCACATAACGGCGTTTTGTTTCTTGACGAATTTCCCGAATTTGATAAAAAGACTCTCGAGGTACTTCGTCAGCCCGTTGAGGACGGACGGATAACCGTCACGAGAACCGGCTACAAGCTTACCTATCCCAGCCGTTTTATGCTGGTGGCGGCAATGAATCCTTGCCCCTGCGGATATTTCGGCTCAACTCAAAGGCTGTGCACCTGCACCGAGGGGCAGGTTCATCGCTACGTTTCAAAAATATCGGGTCCTCTGCTTGACAGAATAGATATACAGATTGAGGTACCCGCAATAAGCTATGACGAAATGTCAAATCCCGAAAAGGCGGAAAGCTCGGCAGAGGTCAAGGCGCGTGTCAACGAGGCGCGTGACTTCCGCCGTCAGCGTCTTGAAAGGCTCGGTATTCCGTATGGCTCGGCTGATGCCGACAAAAAAGAAAATTGCGCCTTAACTCCCGAGGCGGAGGAGGTCTTGAAAAAGGCTTTTGAGACTCTTTCTCTTTCGGCAAGAGGCTTTATGAGAACGGTTTCGGTTGCAAGAACCATTGCCGACCTCGATAAAAGTGATTGCGTTATGCCCGTCCACGTATACGAGGCTATCAGACTTCGACAGCTTGATAGAAAATATTTTTCAAATACCTGAAAAAATAAAGGGTTTTTGAAAGAAATCGCGTATATTATTTTATAGAAGGGAGGAATACTATGGCATTACCGCAGGCTTTTTTGCAGGAGCTTAAGGCGAGGTGCAGTATTGAGGATATAATCTCACAGCACGTTCAGCTCAAGCGTGCAGGCTCAAACCTCGTTGGCTGCTGTCCGTTTCACAGTGAGCGTACTCCTTCCTTTACGGTGTTTACGGGACGTGAGAACTTTTATTGCTTCGGCTGTGGTGCGGGCGGAGACGTTATCACCTTCGTGATGAAGATGCAGAACGTCGATTATATTACTGCCGTCACCTATCTTGCCGACCGAGTAGGTCTCAAGGTACCCGAGGACAATTTCTTTCATCAGGAAAAGAAGGTGGACCGTAACCGCTTTTTTGAAATGAACAAATGTGCCGCAAAATTTTTCCATAACGCGCTTATGGCACCCGAGAACCGAGAGGCTTACGAGTATATAACGGGCAGAGGTCTTACACCGCTCACGCTCCGTCGCTTCGGCATCGGATATGCGGACAATTCCTGGGACAGTCTTACGGGACACCTTATGTCTCAGGGCTACTCCAAGGAGGAAATAAGAGAAGGCTTTCTCGCAGGCGTTTCGCAGAAAACGGGTAAGCTTTTCGATATGTTCCGAAACAGAATAATATTTCCGATATTCGATCTGTCGGGCAACGTGATTGCCTTCGGCGGACGAATAATAGGCAACGGTGAGCCAAAGTATCTCAACTCATCGGATACTCCCGTGTTTAAGAAGAGCCGTAATCTTTACGCACTTGAGCACGCAAAAAACAACACCGAGTCAACCCTCATTCTCTGCGAGGGCTATATGGACGTCGTGGCATTGCATCAGGCGGGCTTTACAAATGCGGTGGCAACGCTTGGTACGGCGATAACCTCAGACCAAGCGAGAATAATGTCGCGCTACGCTTCAACCGTTTACATATCCTACGATTCGGATAACGCGGGACAGAGAGCGGCAAAGAAGGCAATTGACCTTCTGTCACAGGTAGGTATAAACGTCAAGGTCATTCGCGTTGAGGACGCTAAGGACCCCGACGAGTATATAAAAAAATTCGGCAAGAGCTCCTTTGAGAAGCTTCTTGCAAAATCAAACGGTCACATTGATTATACCCTTTCAAATATTGAGGCAAAATATTCCATGGCAATTCCCGAGGAAAAGCTTCGCTACGTTCAGGAATGCTGTGATATGCTTGCGAAAATTTACAGTAGTGTTGAAAGGGAAATATATATTCAAAAGATATGTGAGAAGTCGGGCGTTGACCCGAGCGTTATAAGAAATGAGGTGGAGAAAAAACAAAAGAGAGCAAAGCACAGTGCGGAAAAGGAGCGTATCAAGACCGATATTCAGCGTGAGATCGGTTGGGGAGACAGAGTAATGGCTGACTCCTCGAAAAATCTTGCTACGGCAAAAAAAGAGGAAAATCTTCTCGGAATACTCCTTATGCGTGCAGAATATCTGAAGGAGGAAAGACTTTCCGGTATTTTGTGCGAAAAAATCTTCCAATGCGAGTTTACTAAAAGGGTATACACAAGGCTTACGGAGACGGCTGACACTCTTCCGTATGACGTATCGCTTCTCGGCGAATACTTTGACCCCGATGAAATGGGGCGTATTATGAAATTCGTTATGAACAGAGAGCGACTTGAAAACAACTCAATCGAGGTAGCGCTCGAGCTTGCAAAAGCACTCGAGAAAATTGCCTCGGAGACGGTTGAGGACGGTGACGGAAGCGACGATTCCTTCTTGAAAAGCCTTGAGAAAATAAAGAAAAACAAAAAATAGACCCTATATCACGGCAAAATAAAGTTGAAATTGAAAGGAAAGATGTTATGGCACAGGATAAGAAAAACAGCCCATCCACCTCGGAAAAAGACAACGTTAATGAATTGGCCGAAAAACTCAAAAAGAAGGGTACAGTTACAAGCGACGAGCTTCTTGACGCAATTGAGTCAATGAGCTTGTCGGATGAAGAAACCGAAAAGCTTTACGCAAGGCTTGACGCACTCGGAGTCGAGGTGACCATCGTTGCCGACCTTATCGACGATTTACCCGACCCCGACGAGCTTGAGGAGGAGATTGCGACCTATGATACTCCCGAGGAGATGGAGAGTCTTCTGACGGGAGAGGGACTTCCCATTGAGGACCACGTTAAGATGTACCTCAAGGATATCGGTCGAGTTAAGCTTCTTTCAAGTGACGAGGAGGTAGAGATTGCCAAGAAGATTTCCGAGGGTAACACCGAGGCAAGAAATCTTCTCGTTGAGGCAAACCTGAGACTCGTCGTAAGCATCGCCAAAAGATATATAGGACGCGGTATGGGCTTCCTCGATTTGATTCAGGAGGGCAACGCAGGTCTTATAAAGGCGGTGGAAAAATTCGATTATACCAAGGGATATAAGTTTTCAACCTATGCAACCTGGTGGATAAGACAGGCTATAACCCGTGCTCTTGCCGACCAGTCGCGTACCATAAGAATACCCGTACATATGGTTGAGACTATGCACAAGATACAGAGATTTTCCCGACAGATACTTCAGGAAAAGGGACACGACGCCTCTCCCGAGGAAATAGCCGAGCTTTCGGGTATGCCTCTTGACAAGGTGCGTGAAATACTCCAGATGGCTCAGGAGCCCATTTCCATCGACAGCCCCGTAGGTGAGGATGACGAGAGCAGTATCGGTGAGTTTATCGCCGATGAGGCTTCTCCCGAGCCTGACGAGATAGTCGGTGAGACAATGCTCCACGAGCAGCTCTGTGAGGTTTTAAAAACACTCACACCCCGTGAGGAAAGCGTAATTAAAATGCGATTTGGACTTGACGACGGCGTTCAGAGAACGCTTGAGGAGGTTGGACGTGAGTTCAACATTACCCGTGAGAGAATACGTCAGATAGAGGCGAAGGCTCTCCGTAAGCTCCGTCACCCGACCCGCATTTCAAAATTTAAAGGATTCAGATAAAAGAGAAGGACATCAAGAAAGGCAAAGGCTATGGCAAACACTAATGAAGAAATGAAACAAGAGGCACTTTTTTCAAGACCCGAGATAGTTGAGCTCTTGAAAAAAGTAAAACAGAAAAGCTCACTCAATTCGGATGAGATATCCGAGCTTATATTATCACTTGACATTGAGCTTGACGCTGACCAATACGAAAAGCTTTACGATAAGCTTGAGGCGATAGGAGTCGGTCTGGCGGGTAATTTTGCTGACAGCGACGAAATGAGCGAGATTGAGGCAGAGGTAGAAAGCTTCGGTACTCCCGAGGAGATGGAAAACGCTCTTGCAATAGAGGGTCTTGCGATTGAGGACCACGTGAGAATGTACCTCAAGGAGATTGGTAAGGTTCCTCTTCTTACAGCAGAAAGAGAGGCGGAGCTTGCACAGAGAATAAGCGCGGGCGACGATTATGCAAAGCAGCAGCTCGTCGAGGCAAACCTCAGACTCGTTGTAAGCATTGCAAAAAGATATATGGGAAGAGGACTTTTCTTCCTTGATCTCATTCAAGAGGGTAACCTCGGTCTTATGAAGGCGGCAGATAAGTTCGACTTCGAAAAAGGCTATAAATTCTCAACCTACGCAACCTGGTGGATAAGACAGGCTGTAACCCGTGCGATTGCCGATCAGGCGCGTACCATAAGAATTCCCGTTCATATGGTGGAGACTATCCACAAGGTACAGAGAGTATCCCGACAGATTCTTCAGGAGAGAGGACACGATGCCTCCGCCGAGGAGATTGCGGAGATGATCAATATGCCTATCGACAAGGTGCGTGATATTCTTAAGGCTGCTCAGGAGCCCGTATCACTTGAAACCCCCATCGGTGAGGAGGAGGACAGCCATCTCGGTGACTTTATTCCCGACGACGAAGCACCCGCACCTGCGGATGCCGCAAGCTACACTCTTCTCCGTGAACAGCTTGCCGAGGTGCTTCACACTCTCACTCCCCGTGAGGAGAGTGTATTGAAGCTTCGCTTTGGTCTCGAGGACGGTCAGATGAGGACTCTTGAGGAGGTAGGCAAGGAATTTAATATTACTCGAGAAAGGATTAGACAGATAGAGGCGAAGGCACTTCGCAAGCTTCGTCATCCCAGCCGCTCGAAGAAGCTTCGCGACTATCTGGATTAATGAATATGGCAACTATTGTAGTGCTCTGCGCAATGGACAGAGAACTGAAAAAATTTATAGATACCTATTACGCCATCACGGTTAATCCTGGAGAAAAGGTATATCATACGGAAATAGGCGGTCATACCGTTATTTCCGCAGTTTGCGGAATAGGTAAGGTTAATTCCGCAATGACCACTCAAAAGCTTATTGACAGGTTCTCTCCCGATTACGTTATCAATTGCGGAATTGCAGGCGGTCTTGATAAGAGCCTTTCGGTGCTTGATACGGTAATTGTCGAGAGTGCACAGTATCACGACTTCCATCCGCTTTCGCTTCTTGAGGAGGATGAGAGACTCGGAACGTCTCTCTTTAAGTGTGATGAGAAGCTCGTTTCTCTTGCGCTTGATGCTTGCGAGGAGCTTAAGAGTAAGGGTAGCCTCGGCAATTACGTAAAGGGAAAGGTGGTAAGCGGTGATTGCTTCGTCGAGAGTGACGAGCTGAGCCGTCATTTGAGAGACGACCTCGGAGCCTCCTGCGTTGAAATGGAGGGAGCGTCGATAGCTCAGGTTTGTCTTGCAAACAAGATACCGTTTCTCGTTATCCGATCCATTTCCGACTTTGCGGATAACTCTGCCGAGATGAGCTACGATACCTTTGCCGACCGTGCTTCCTATCAGTCTGTTGAGGTGCTTGGAGCATTAATTGAGAAAATATCTCGCTAAAATTGTGAGAATTGATAAAAAAATAGCTTGAAATTGGATATTTTCTCACTTGACATAATGCTTATGTTAGTGTAAAATAAATATGTTTATGATAAGATACAGTCAGTATGCTGTATATTCCCTGTTTTCAAGGAGGAAAAACAATGAGCAAAAGATTAGTCGCTTTACTGTTGCTTCTCGTGATGGCAATGAGCCTTGTGCTTACTTCCTGCTCTTCACTTGATGAGGATTACGAAGAGGAAACTTCAACGGTAAAAGAAATCACACTTAGCTTCTACGGTGTAAAGGGAGAGGGCACGACCGATGACGCTATCGAAGCCGTTGAGGCAAAGATCAACGAGTACACACAAAAGAATTACAAGACCACCATCGATCTTATATTCTTCGAAGAGGACGAATATGACGAGGAGATGGCAAAGGTTTATGAGAAGCTCGAGGCTCAGAGAGAGCGTGACGAGCTTGCCGAAGAGGCTGCAAACGCTGCCGCTAAGGTAGCAAGAGAAGCCGCAAAGCAGCTGTCTCTCGAGGACCAGAAGGAAAAGAAGAGAGCACAGAGAGCTTATGAAAAGTGGGCTGAGGCTAACGTAGTTGAGGACGAGACCTCGGTTGAGATGGAGGACGACGTTGTTCTTGACATCTTCCTGATGCGTGGCTTTGACGATTACCTTGCTGCAACCGAGGAGGAGAAGCTTGCCGACCTTTCCTCGTACGCTAACGGTACCTATAAGCTTATTCACAAGTATACCAGTCCCATCGTTATTCAGTCTGCAAAGAGAGGCGGAATGCTTTACGGTGTTCCCTCAAACAAGCTCCTTGCTACCGAGGATAACGAGGCTTACTATTACGCTGTAAGAACCGATCTTCTTGAAAAGTACAACATCAAGATTGAAGAGGACGAGATTCCCGTTCTTGATGCTAAGTTCAACGGCTTCTTCCAGGAGGTTAAGGCAAACGAGTCCTGCGAGGTTATTCTTGCACCTCCCACAGCTATCCAGAACTTCGACTTCTATCTTGACGATATGGATAAGTATCCTCTCTACGGAACACGTTCCAACGAGATGTACGCTACCACATCCACAAACCTTGAGTTTACATACAAGGTTCTCGACATCAACGTGCTTGATGCAGGTGCGGCTTCCGCTCACTACAAGAAGATGTCCAATTACAGAAACCTCGGCTACTTTGCACCCGACGGAGCAACTGTTGAAAACACCGACTTCGCTCTCGGCGTATTCCACGGCACTCTTGCTGACGTAAAGAATCAGCTCGGCTCAAAGGTAGATGATTACAGCTACTTTACCTACAAGTGTGCAAGAACCACCAACGACGTTGTATTTGAAAATCTTCTCGTTGTATCGGCTGATTGTAAGTATCCCGACCGTGCGTTCCAGATTATTTCCGCACTTCACACCGTTCCCGAGCTTCGTGACCTTATAACCTTCGGTATTAAGGACGTTAACTATATGGTTAACGAGGATGGCAAGACCATCAAGATGCTCAATAACGAGTACAACATCGGATTTGAGACCTACGGCAACTCTCTCATCGGTTACATTCCCGAGGAGCTTGGTGCTGATTATCAGGTAGAGTCCGCAAAGAAGAACTCCGAGGTTAAGGTTAGTGCATATCTCGGTTATTCTCCCGAGCTTGAGGATCCCGATATCGACGCTCTCGAAAAGGTTAACGAGGTAGGCAGAAAGTATCAGGAGATGCTTGTGCGCGGTGTTGAAAGCGTTGACGATACCGTTAACCAGGCTATGATTGAAATGGGTAAGAACGAGAACGTTCTCGGCGTATATCCCGATGCCAAGGAGGATGAGGAGGATTACAGCCCCGCATATCAGCTCGTTCTCGAGGCTATCAACAGCGACTATTCAACCTACATAACCAACAGACCTCCGGATAAGCAGGTTCCCAACAACGACTTCCTTTCCAAGGAGGAGCAGGACAGACTTGACGCTATCGAGCGTGCAAGAGAAGAGATCATCATCAAGGCTGCAGAGGCACTTGAGGAGGGTTGGGTAATCGACCGTGAGACAGGTGATATTACCGTAGAGGAGACCGGTGAGTTCGTAAAGAACGCTTTTGAAGAGGCAGAAAGACTTGCCGCAGAAGCAGAGCAGAACGAGACCGAGGCTCCCGTTGAAGAAGCTCCTGCTGATGCAGAGACTCCCGTTGAAGAGGCTCCCGCTGAGGTTGAGACTCCCGTTGAGGCTGAATAAGCCACAATAATGAACAAAAATGTCGGGTACCGCACCTGCGGTGCCCGATATCCTTGCTAAATTTTCAAAAAAAATAAAAAAAGACTTGACAACGCATATGAAAATACTGTATAATAATATGCGACGAAATTTCACGGTGGTAAAAACCGCTTAGAATTATAAAGGAGGTGTAGATATGCTTAGAACATACCAGCCTAAGAAGAGACAGAGAAAATTGGAGCACGGCTTCCGCAAGAGAATGGCTACCGCAAACGGTAGAAAGGTCCTTAAGCGCCGTCGTGCAAAGGGAAGAGCTCGCCTCACCTATTAATAGGCGACGAGCGATAGAATTGCTGAGCAATTGATAAACCGCCGTTGGATGACCTGAGCCAGAATTTTAGTATGCGGGGTGCATCCGTCGGGGGTTTTTCCTTTTTAACGGTAAAATTTCAATGAAAAAGATTTACACAATTAAACAAAATTCGGTATTTACCCGTATTTATTCAAAAGGGAAGAGCTGTGTTTTGCCTACCGTGGTTGTGTACGTCAGAAAAAATCCGAGGCTTTCTCACTCGGAGCTTGGCATTACCGTTGCCAAAAAGCTTGGAGGTGCGGTACAGCGTAACCGTGCAAGGAGACTTATCCGTGAATCGTGGAGGCTTATTGCCCGTGAAAACGAAGGACTTCTTGACCTGCCGTATTACGTTGTAGTCGTTGCCCGTAGCCGTTGCTTCAGAAAGAATATGAAAATGCAGACTGTTAAGCGTGATTTGACGAGCGGACTTATAACGCTCGGCTTAATCGAGGATGAAGGGGAATAATGAAGTATATTTTTATTTTCTTGATACGCTTCTACCGTAAATTTGTTTCACCTCTTTTTCCGCCCACCTGCCGTTTTACTCCCACATGCTCGCAGTATGCACTTGAGGCATTTGAAAAGCACGGCTGTATAAAAGGACTGTTCTTGACAGTGTGGAGAATACTCCGCTGCAACCCGTTTTGCAAGGGCGGTCATGATCCAGTTCCCTAAAAAGAAGGAGATAATTCAATAATGTTTGATTTTATTAACGTAGCATTCGGATGGCTGATGAAGTGGTGCTATATCCTCGTTGAAAAGCTTGGCTTCGGTGGATATGCTCTGGCACTCCTTTTGTTTGCCATTATTTGTCAGCTCATATTGTTTCCCTTTGGAATTAAACAACAGAAAAATTCTCAGAAGCAGGCGAGCCTTCGTCCCAAGGAGAATATAATCCGCCGCCGATACAACGGCAGAACAGACCGTAACTCACAGATGAAGATGAACGAGGAGATTCAGAATCTCTATCAAGAGGAGCACTTCAGCCCCTTCTCAGGCTGTCTTCCTCTCCTTATCCAGCTTCCTATTCTTTTCTCGCTTTTTTACGTTATCCGTGAGCCTCTAACCTATATTTCAGGACTTGATGCAAGCCTTATTCTCAATATCAATAACTACGTTGCCGACCTCGGAATTGAAGGCTTTACGGTTCTTGATGCTCTCCCTAAGAATTTCAGCGAAATTTCGCTCCTAAACTATATCAACTCAAATCTGCCCGCTCTTACGACCGAGTTCCCCGAGCTTGCAGATGCCTTGATACCTAACTTCCAGTTTACCCGCTTTATCGACCTGTCCCTTAAGCCCGACGCATTCTTCAATAAGACTGCAAGCTGGCATATTATGCTTATACCCATTGCAACCTTTGCTTCGGCTTATTTTGGACAGAAGCTTACCCGTCGCTACACTTATCAGGCACCCTCCGCTGAGTCTGCCTCCTCAATGAAGCTTATGAACGTAATGATGCCCTTGTTCTCGGGATACCTTGCATTCATTTGGGAAGCATCCATGGGTCTTTACTGGACCTACCGCAGCATACTTTCCTTCCTTCAGCAGATGCTTCTCAGTAAGCTTTTCCCCATTCCTACCTTTACCGATGAGGAGATTCGTGCTCAGGAGAAGGAATATCTCGCAAAGCTTAAGGGCAAGAGTGTAAACAAGTCCAAGCCCTTAACGGACATCCCCGGCAGAAAGTCTCTCATTTTCGACGATGACGATGAGGATGGCGAGATGCCCGATTATCAGGAACACAGCATCGTCGCAGAGGATTCCGAGACGGCACAGGGTTCGTCTCTCATTGATAAGGCTCCTCTCAAGGACGATGAAGAATAAACAGGAGGACATTCCCTTGGCAAAAGTTTTAACCTTTAGTGCAAAGTCTGTTGATGAAGCATTGGCAAACGCATCGGCAGAGCTTAGCATCCCCGTTGAAG
>JAFYTG010000150.1 GCA_017558945.1 Clostridia bacterium | reverse complement strand
ATAAGTACGACTGGAACTTCCCCGAGGAAGAGACGCCTGCTGAATAATAATGTTAATGAAGAAAGCGGACTCGTTTGAGTCCGCTTTCTTTTATTAATAAAGGAGGCTTTTTGAAAAAAGCCCCCTTTACCCGCAAAAACTTTTGTGGCTTTGCAATTTGGACCATCTATAGTCCATGCAGATAAAAAATAGGTCTATATATAAACCTAATCCAAAAAATAATTTAGGATTATATATAGACCTAATCTATTACTATAATTATTTTTCGAAAACCGCTTGCGGTTTTCTTCCTTAACGTTTCACAAAGTGAAACATTTCACGTGCTTTAGCACATTTCACTCGCTCATATGAGCGAATTTCACTGCCGAAGGCAATATCACTGCCTTGGCACTCAGACCCACCACATAGCACCGGGAGTTTCCTTGATAATAACGTCCTGAAGGAAACGAACAGCCTTTTCAAGGCCCTCCTTGGGGCTCATAAGACCGTCCTCGTGCTCGATGCTGACGGTACCGTCGTAGCCGACTGTACGAAGGGTGGAGATGATATCGTTCCACTCCTCCTTGCCGTGACCGTAGCCAACGGTACGGAATACCCACGAACGATTTGCGATATCGCCGTAGCCCTTGTTGTCAAGAACGCCGTTTACCGCAGTGTTATGCTCGTCAATCTTGGTATCCTTAGCGTGGAAGTGATAGATAGCTCCTGCCTCACCAAGTACCTTGATAACCTGAACGGGATTCATACCCTGCCAGTAAAGATGGCTGGGGTCAACGTTTGCACCGATAATGTCGCCTACTGCCTCACGGAGACGGAGAACGGTTTCGGGATTGTATACACAGAAGCCGGGATGCATTTCAAACGCAATTCTCTTGATGCCGTGAGCCTTGCAGAATTCTGCCTCCTTCTTCCAATAAGGAATGAGGACCTCGTTCCACTGCCAGTTAAGAATTTCGCCAAACTCGTTGGGCCAGGGGCAAGTAACCCAGTTGGAATACTTTGCGCCCTCGTGGTCACCGGGACAGCCGGAGAAGCCTACGATGGTTGTAACGCCAAGCTTTTCGGCAAGGAGAACGGCATTGTTAAAATCGTCGTGATAAGCCTTTGCAACCGCCTTGTCGGGATGAACAGGGTTACCGTGGCAGGAGATAGCAGATATCTCCATATTATTGTCAGCAAGAATCTGCTTGATTTCTTCAATCTTCTTATCATCCTTAAGAAGCACCTCGGGGTCAAAATGTGCCTTACCGGGACAACCGCCTGCACCCATCTCAACCTGCTCAACACCGAGGGTTGACAGATATTCAATCATTTCCTTGAAGGATACCGCGCTAAGCACGGGAGAAAATACACCAAGTTTCATAATTTTGCTCCTTTTCATTTTATTATTTTTCTTTATTTTAGCACACCGAGGTGTGCTTTTCTACACGATTATTGTCTTATATTTTAACTATTTTGACATTTTTGCGCAAAGCCTTGTTGCGTAAAATTCATATCCCGTCTCGTTGGGATGGAGATAAGCATCGGCAAACATTCCGTTTGCGTGAGGCACAAGCTCTCGTCCGTCGATAATCTCAACCCTCGGAAATTCACGAAGAATATCACGCATAAAGGGAAACAGCTCGTCAAACTTGCCGATGGTACGGACGTCTCCCCTATTGTCAGCAAAGCAGTCACGCCATATGGGAAGGATTGCCACAAGCCTTGAGGTCGGGTATTTTTCGCAAAGAATATTGTAATACTCGCGCATATTCTTTTTCAAAGCGCCCGCAGACATACCCGTGCTCCAATCGTTCGTTCCGTAGGAGGTGAAAACAATTTCGGGAGTACGGTCAACGGTAACGGTAGGGATTTCCGAATTGTAAATATCCCCGCCTATACCGAAGTTGTAAAAGTCCCAGCCGAAATGCTCGGCAACCCTTGAAACGTAGGTAAGAGACGGAAAGGAGGAGGTATAGCCCTGAGTTATGGAGTCACCGAAGAAGAGTGCGAGGGGCTTATCCTCGGCAGGAGTGATAAACGCTCCGTCGGATATCTCCATTGAAGAAACCGAGGCTCTTGAAAGGCAGGGCAGATACACGGTTATATGCTTCTCGCCCTTTTCAAATACGGTCTCAATGCTTCTCTCACTGCCGTCGTCGAGGTTATCACCGACGGAGGTATAAAACTCTCCGTTGACCCATATATCAAACGCACCTCTCGGCTGACTTGACGCCTTGAAGAGACGGTAGGTTATCTTAATCCACTCGGTGTCCGATATAAAATCAAGTCTTACACCCGAGGTAGAGCTTGCCCTTACATGCCTCTCGCCCTCAAAGGAGGCGTAATAATTAACGATTTCCTTGGGAAGTCGGTTAAAGCAAAGAAGTCCCTCGCACTTCTCCTTGGTAACCGCTCCCTTTACAATTTCAAAAATCTGTTTGTCCTGAAGCTTCATTTTTTCACCGTGTCAAACGCCGATAAGCGTCCCTTTCTGTCAAATAAATTATTGTATTGCAGCATTCTGTATTCCAAAAGCCATCTGTCCTCCTCACCCGTTGCCTCATAGGTGCGAGCCTGACGGTTGAGAGTGTTGGAATAATAGCCGTATGCATT
>JAFYTG010000149.1 GCA_017558945.1 Clostridia bacterium | reverse complement strand
GCTACGCTCTTTATCTCATCGACACAAACTTCAAGGGATGGCGTGACTTCGTTCTCTTTGAAACCGACAACGGAACACGTGACGGTATAACCGCTGAGGACGGCGAGCATCTTTGGAGAATTTACCGTAATCCCATTTACACCAATCGTCTCGTATCGGTTGAGCTTTACTCGGACGGTGACATTGAGGGCGTACAGATGTCCTCCATCACGGCGTGCCATCCCGTATATGACGTTATCAAGAATCCTACCGTCAAGATTGGTGACCAGCAGGTTATGTTCGAGTGCGAGCTTATGTCCACCGACTTCATCGAGTGGGACGGCGAGCGTGCAGTCGTTATTGACCGCTACGCTAACGAAAAGCCCATCTGGTTCACGGGCAGCCTTACCGTTCCCAAGGGCAAGTTCAAGGCAGAGCTTTCGGTTGCCTCCAGCCTTAATAATTGCCCCGTAAACGCAACCCTTACCTTTGGTACTTCAGGAAAAATAGTCAAATAACGAAAAATATATCCGGCGGCTCTCCGACGGATATTTTTTCATTTCACAAATAAAAGGTTATAAACTATTGGGACTATAATTGCGGGAAGCATATTACCCGTCTTGAACTTCTTTCCGAAAGCAAGATTGATTCCTATACAGAAAATAAGTATCGACCCGATATAGCTCATATCCGCTATCATCACATCAGTGAGATACGGTTCTATAAGCCTTGCGCACAAGGTTATACCGCCCTGATATATTGCCATAGGGATAACGGCAAAGATTGCACCGATACCGAGAGTGGAAGCGAAAATCACGCCAATCACACAGTCGAGTATCGACTTTGCGTAAAGGGTAGAGGCATCTCCTGATATTCCGTCGTTAAGAGAGCCGACGATTGCCATAGCACCAACGCATATTACAAGCGTATTAGTAACGAAGCCCTCGACGAATTTGGAATTATTGTCATTTACCTTGACGCATTTCTTAAGCTTTTCACCGAGTGAATCAAGTCTGTCCTCGATTCTCAAGGCTTCCCCGACAATCGCTCCTATAACAAGGCTGAATATCATAAGCATTGTACCCTGTGTTTCAAGCTTGCCGTTTTCGTTAATTTTAAGAAGACCGACGAGAGCGCCTGACACACCGATATACATCGTGGAAAGTCCAAGCACCTTTTTGATTATATCCTCAAACCTCGGAGCAATTCCCTTTTTTATAAACAGCCCCACCGTACAGCCGATTATAACGGCAATACAGTTGACTATCGTACCGAGTCCTATCATAAAACCTCCAAAAAGATTTTCCCCACACGGTAAAGTGTGGGGAAATTTGGCTTAAAGCTTTTCTACGCTGAGCTTAACCTGCTCTCCGTTAATATCCCATTCCTTTTCGTAGCCTGCAAGAGACTCGGTGGAAATCTCGTCTGCAAGAACGTCGGAGGATATTTCCTCACGGTTATTGATGATAGCCTTTGCTATAACGTCGTTGCCTGTGCATCCTACACGGATGTGGTCAACAACCTCAAAGCCTGCTTCCTTACGCATTGTCTGAAGCTTGCTTACTATTTCGCGGACAAGTCCCTCCTCAACAAGCTCGGGAGTAAGAGCGGTATCAAGAGTTACGGTAACACCCTTGTCAGAGAAGGTATAATAACCCTCCTTCTGCTTAACGTCGATAAGAAGGTCCTCCTCAAAGAGCTTAATAATCTCACCATCGTGCTCAAGAGTAAGCTTTCCTTCGGTGTCAAGCTCACGCTTTGCGGCAGAGCCGTCAATATTCGCAAGCCACTCACGGATAGCACCAAGGTGCTTGCCGTACTTGGGACCTACGGTCTTGAGCTGAGGCTTGAAGGAGTAGGAGATAAGCTCGGCAACGTCGTCGATAAACTCGACGCGCTTAACGTTAAGCTCCTCCGTAATAATATCGAAGTACTTTTCTTCGGGAACAAAATCGGACTTGACGAACATTACCGCCAAGGGCTGACGGTTCTTCATAACCGCACCGTTTCTTGCGGCACGACCGTTCTGAACGATGTCAAGCACGGTCTCCATATTCTTTTCAAGCTCCTCGTCAACGAGCGACATATCAGCCTCGGGGAATGCACAAAGGTGTACACTCTCGGGAGCATTCTTGTCAACCGAGCAAACGAGGTTGCGGTAAATATCCTCACACATAAAGGGAACCATGGGAGAGGAAATCTTTGCAACGGTAACGAGGGCGGTATAAAGGGTCATATATGCGTTGACCTTATCCTCCTCCATACCCTGCTTCCAATATCTTTCACGGCTACGGCGAACGTACCAGTTACTCATTTCGTCAACGAAGGACTCAAGAGCCTTTGCAGCCTCGGGGATTCTGTATCCCGCAAGGTGCTCATCAACGAGACGTACGGTAGTATTAAGACGTGAAAGAAGCCACTTATCCATTACCGAGAGCTTGCTCGGGTCAAGAGTGTACTTGGTGGGGTCAAACTCGTCGATGTTAGCGTAAAGCACGAAGAACGCGTAGGTGTTCCAGAGGGTGCCCATATACTTTCTCTGTCCCTCAATAACCGCTTTTCCGTGGAAACGGTTGGGAAGCCAAGGAGCAGAATTGGTATAGAAGTACCAACGGATAGCATCAGCGCCGTAGGTCTCAAGCGCTTCAAACGGGTCAACCGCGTTACCCTTGGACTTGGACATCTTCTGACCGTTTTCATCCTGAACGTGACCTAAAACGATAACGTTCTTATAGGGAGCCTTATCAAAGATAAGGGTTGAAATTGCAAGAAGTGAATAGAACCAGCCTCGAGTCTGGTCAACAGCCTCGGAAATGAAGTCTGCGGGGAACTGAGACTCGAAAAGCTCTTTGTTTTCAAAGGGATAGTGATGCTGTGCAAAGGGCATCGCACCCGAGTCAAACCAACAGTCGATAACCTCGGGAACTCTCTTCATCTGCTTTCCGCATTTTTCACACTTGATGGTAACAGCGTCAATGAATGGGCGGTGAAGCTCGATATCGTCGGGACAGTTGTCGGACATAGACTTAAGCTCCTCGATAGAGCCTATGGAATGCATATGTCCGCATTCACACTCCCAGATATTGAGAGGAGTGCCCCAGTATCTGTTACGGCTGATTCCCCAATCCTGAACGTTTTCAAGCCAGTCACCGAAGCGTCCCTTACCAATGCTCTCGGGAATCCAATTAATAGTATTATTATTCTTTATAAGGTTCTCGCGTACGGCGGTCATCTTGATGAACCAGCTCTCACGCGCATAGTAAATGAGAGGAGTATCACACCTCCAGCAGAAAGGATAGCTATGCTCAAACGCAGGAGCAGAGAAGAGAAGTCCTCTTTCTGCAAGGTCCTTGAGAATGAGGGGGTCTGCATCCTTACAGAAGGTACCTGCAAACTTGGTGCGGTCGGTCATACAGCCCTTTGCATCAACGAGCTGAAGAATGGGAAGATTGTAACGCTGACCAACCTTGTAGTCATCCTCACCGAATGCGGGAGCGATGTGAACGACACCCGTACCGTCGCTGAGGGTTACGTAGTTGTCACAAACAACGAAATAACCCTTGCCGTTTACGTTGGGAATATCAAAGAGGGGCTCGTATTCACGGTATTCAAGGTCAACGCCCTTCATGGTTTCAAGAACCTCAAAGGGAGTCTTTACAACAGTCTCGGAGAGAGCCTTTGCAAGATAGTATACCTCGCCCTCCTCGGTCTTTATCTTAACGTATTCCTCGTCGGGATTAACGCAGAGTGCGATGTTTGAGGGGAGAGTCCAGGGAGTCGTGGTCCAAGCAAGAATGAAGGCGTCCTCGCCCTTTACACGAAACTTGGCAATAGCTGACTTTTCCTTGACGTCCTTATAGCCCTGAGCAACCTCGTGAGAGGACAAGGGAGTACCGCAACGGGGACAATATGGCACTATTTTGTGGCCCTTGTAAAGAAGACCCTTATCCCAAATCTGCTTAAGTGCCCACCATTCAGACTCAATAAAGCTGTTGTGATAGGTAACGTAGGGGTTATCCATATCCGCCCAGAAGCCAACGGTAGAGGAGAAATCCTCCCACATTCCCTTGTACTTCCAAACGCTTTCCTTACATCTCTCGATAAATGGCTCGAGACCGTATTCCTCAATCTGCTCCTTGCCGTCAAGACCGAGAAGCTTTTCAACCTCAAGCTCAACGGGGAGACCGTGAGTATCCCAGCCTGCCTTTCTCGGAACGAACTGACCCTTCATCGTGTGATATCTCGGAATCATATCCTTGATAACACGGGTAAGCACGTGACCGATGTGAGGCTTACCGTTAGCCGTGGGAGGTCCGTCGTAGAATACGTAGGGACGAGTCTTATCAGACGCCTCCATGCTCTTTTCAAAAATGCGGTTTTCCTTCCAGAATTTTTCAATCTGCTTTTCTCTTGCGACAAAATTCATATCTGTCGGGACTTTGTTATACATTTTATCCTCCAAAAAAAGAACTCCGTCCAAAACAGGACGGAGAAAATTTGCTAAACCACCTATTTCACTGCACTATCATGCGTGCTCCGATAACGGCGGACTCCGTCAAGGCTTACTGATTTCAGCCCGAAACTCAGGAGTGATATTCACATCGGGGCTACTTGCCGTCACGCTTACACCGTCCGTGACTCGCTTTTGCTTTCGCATCCGTGCTACTGTCTCCGTCAAAGTCTTTACATACATAGGGATTGTATCATATTTTTTTAGGATTGTCAAGTATTTAACGCTTATTTCAATTCGTCTGCGGTTATAAAGCGATATCCGGCATCGTGAAGGGTCTTTGACATAGCCTCGAACTTTTCGGGAGTGTTGGGCTGATATGCAAAATAGTCGGGATAGAAATACTGCTCGTGGGTTGCACATCCGATATACTCAACACCCTTGGCGATTATCTTATCAAGAGTCTCCTTGACGTCAGCGCCGTCACGGTAAAGGTTAAGGCAAGGACCGCCCGAGATACATCTGTAACGAAGTCCCGTAGCCTCATCAAGCACCGAGGTATTCTTAAACACAGTACTTTTGTAATCCTCCTCGGAAAGATGATTCTGTCCGCAAATAGAGGCTTGAATACGGGTGTCTCTTGTCTTACGAATAAAGAGCTTGGTTTCGGGCTAACGGTTGTTGAGAAGACGCTGGGCGTGACCGTAAGGAAGAACACTCTGGTCGCCCGTGTATTCCTCGGTATCACCGTATGAGCATCCCGTAATAGTTACACCGCAATCGTAGAGTGCGCGGCATCCTTCGCGACTGACAGGCAGCCAATGGGGAACGAGTATATTTGCAACACTTCCCTCACCCGCGAAGCGTTTGATTTCTGTGACAACCGCTTCATAATTGTTTTTTACGTCGTTATAGGTTGCATTGACGTAAGGATAATCGGGAAACTCCTGCTTGGCGTGGAAGGCAAGTCTTAACCAATCGCAATTCGCTTCAAATTCCGATTTATAAATATCGGGCATTTCGGCAAGCGTAAACTCGTCGTCACCGTAGAAAAAGTCGGTACGGTAAAAGATATTGAGCTGAACGGTAAGACCGTATTTATCGTGATTCTCCTTGAGCATTGACATAAAAGGAGTATCAAAGAGAGAGGCGGGTCTCTGTCTTGCAAGGTCTCTGAATACCCATATAACGTCGTCAATAAAAAAGAAAGCAATTTTTTCCATAACGTAATCTCCTAATAAATATTTCAACCTAAGTATAGCATTTGTTCAAGTGGCAGTCAATGTAAAAATCCCATATCGACAAGTTATTTTTCTATAATGTTTATGCTCGAAAGTGCACTTTTTTTGCCTTCAGGCTCAAAGTTTAATCTCCTGAACTGCGTCGGAGATACACCCTTGACCGTGCGAAAATGACGGGAGAAGAGGTTATAATCGGCAAATCCGCATCGCTCGGCTATCTGTGATACCGAAAGAGTAGTATGAACAAGCAGGGCGCAGGCGTTTCTTATTCTCACCGAATCAAGATACTCCATAGGTGACATACCGCACCATTCCTGCACGAGCCTCGTTATATGACGCTTTGAGTAATTCGATATCTCAACAAGGGTATCAAGGGTCATACGCTCGTTGAAATTCTGCTCTATATAGCGTACGACATCGTATATCTTATCACCCGAATTTCCCTCTCCGTATCGTCTCTCTCGGCAATTACTTCCGACAAGGGAAAGCACCGCTAAAAACATTACGTCGATAATATCAAAATCGGTCTCCTCACGCATTATATCGGCAAGTCTCTCAATCCTCTTCAGCGTATCAGCGTCAACGTAAAGAGAATTGCTTGACTCAAACAACTCACGAAATCCCGTCTTGCTGCTTATTCTGAAGGCATCAGCCCTCTCGAAAAGCATGTCGCGGTCAAACTGAAATATACAGCACTTAAAATCCTGAGTATCGCTCTGATAATGTCTGCTGCCAACATCAAGAATATACACGTCGCCTGCATTCACAAAGCGCTCAACTCCGTCAATATGGTCAACGGCACTTCCTTCAAGGCAGACGTAAAGCTCAGCCTTAGGATTTGAATGAAGCCCAAAGCCCGAGTACCTTACCGTCTTATTAACGTTTTCGGTAAGCAGATGCTCTCCCTCTTTCGTCATACACTATCACCTCTTATGTCCAAAATATACTACAAAAAGTCCGTATTGTCAATGAAAACAATAAAAAAATGATGTATAATCATAAAAAATGACTATTATATCCTAAAGGAGATTTTATATTATGGGAACCACTTCAACTGAAAAGCTTATGAAAAAGCTTGAAAACAGAGAAAAAATTTTCATCGCGTATATCGGACAGCTTACTCATCCGCGTTTAGCGGGAGCATACGCTTCGGCAGGCGTTGACAGTATAATCCTCGACCTTGAGCACGGTCCCTTCAATCCCGAAAGCATCGGAGATATTGTCGCCGAGTACAATGCGCTCAGCTTCCCCGTTATCGCAAGAATTCAGGACTGCGAATATCACTGCATTTCCAAATGCATCGACCAGGGCTGTGACGCCATTCTCGTTCCCCGTACAGAAACGCTCGCGCAGGTGGAGACCGCAATATCCTCTATGAGATTTCATCCTATCGGCAAAAAGGGTGTTGGCGGAAGAGCTTGTCTCAGAGGTGACAGTATCGAGGAATTTAACCGCAAGAGACTTATATTTATACAGATAGAGTCACCTCTCGGAGTGGATACACTTGACGAAATGCTTACACGCTACGGCAAGGAGATTGCAGGCGTTATCATCGGTCCCTACGACCTCTCTATAATGTGTGAGACTCCCCTTGACTTCACGGGAGAAAAATTCCTCGGATGTGTACGTAAAACCATCGAGATATGTCAGTCTCACGGCAAATCGGTCGGTATGTTTATGGATGACCTTGAAGTAGCAAAAAAGTGGGCTGATTCGGGAATGAACATTTTCTGGACGGCTCCCGAGGCTGTTTGTATGCAGATGGGTCTCAAGGCGTTTGCCGATGGAATTGCTGAGCTTTAAGGAGGATATATGCCAAAGGTATTATCTATAACCCCACCCAATCCGATTCGTCAAAAAATGCTTGAGGATAAGGGCTTTGAGGTAGTATTTTGTGAAAAGAACGAAGAGGATATCGTAAGGCTCGGTATGGATGCGGACGCAATGATTTTTACGAGCACACGCTTTACAAGTGAGCTATTTGACAAGCTTCCATCTCTCAAAATCATTTCTCGGTCGGGAATAGGCATTGACACGGTAGATATTGACGCCGCAACTGCTCACGGAGTCGTGGTCTGCAACTGCGCCGGCTACGGCACATATGACGTTGCACAGCACACGGTTGCGCTGATGCTGTCGCTTATACACTCAATCCCGAGATACGACGGTGCCGTAAAGGAAAGAAACGATTGGTCAAGCGCTGACGTACCAATGGCAACAAGGCTTTCGGACAGAACGCTCGGTATAATCGGATTCGGCAGAATATCCCGTTGGGTCTGCAGTATGCTCCGAGGATTCGGAATCAGCATTATGATATACGACCCGTACGCCGACCTTGACGTCGCAAGAGAGCTTGGCGTTACTTCCGTTTCCCTTGACACGCTTCTCAGCGAGTCGGATATCATTTCGGTAAACGCCCCTCTCAACGCTTCAACCAAGCATATGATAAACGCTCAGAGCATTAAAAAAATGCGCGACGGAGTGCTTATTATCAACACCAGCCGAGGAGGGCTTATTGACACCGAGGCGCTTATATCGGCGCTTGAGTCGGGTAAGGTTAAGGGTGCGGCTCTCGATGTTTTTGAGGATGAGCCCTTTGACGATGACTGCCGTCTGCGTACCCTTAAGAATGTTATAACCACACCTCACGTTGCTTGGCGCTCTACCGAGGCAGTACGCGATTTGAATATCGAGGTTATTGAAAACATCACAGACTTTTTTGAAGGAAAGCCTTTAAAGAATCAGCTTAATATGAAATGAAATAAAACAAGACTAAACAGACACGGCAAAAAAGAACCCGAAGGATTAACTCCT